>DATJFF010000020.1:0-12405 GCA_035495795.1 Vicinamibacterales bacterium | reverse complement strand
TGCCGTCGATCCGTCAGCCGCTGTCGCGTTCATCGACCCGGCGCGGGCCACCGCGCTCCTGGGCACGAGATGGCAGCGCCCGCGCGTCTGTTACCGCGACGTCGCGTCATCCACGAACAAACTGACGCTGATGGCCGCGGTCCTGCCGGGCGGCGTCGTCTCGACTCACACCTTGTTCTGCTCCCGAGCGGGGCTCGATGACGATGATTCGTGGTGCCTCACGGCCTTGCTGAACAGCCTCGTCGCGAACTATCTCGTTCGATTGCAGATGTCGACGCACGTCACCGCCGCGCTGATGGCGCGACTGCCGGTACCGCGGCCGCAGCCAGGCACGCCGACGCACGCACGGCTTGCCGCTCTGGCGATCGCGCTGTCCATCCGCGGCTCGATCGAGGAGGCGCCCGAAGAGTATGCGGAGCTCAACGCCATCGTCGCTCATCGCTACGGGCTGACGCAGGCGCAGTACGCGCACGTCGTGTCCGGGTTCCCGCTGCTCCCGAAGCCGCTACGCGCCGGTTGCGTGGAGCGGTTTGGCGCGGTGAATACGGTCTAGCGCGCCCACGCTGCCCAGCCGCTGAGCGCGAGGACCGCGAGAATACCGAGCGTGAGCAAGGCCGAACTGAAATCGCCGGCCCGGATGTAGCGGATGCCGGCAACTACGACCCGCGACACGGGAGTCAGCATCAACAGCACGAGCGCAAGGTAAACGACAGCGGTAGCCGACGAGGAGCCGGGATGCAGCCAGAGCGCGGCCACGCCATACGCCATCAGCGCCGTATTGAGGTACCCCGCGGTCGCGAAGGCGCGATCGATCATGGCAGTCGCTGCACCATCACGAGCGAGACGATCAGCAGCACGATCGCGAGTGCGGTCTTGAGGAACCGCGGCGATTGCTCCTGGCCGAGGCGGATTCCCAGCCCTGAACCGGCGCGGACGCCCAGCACCGCGGCTGCCGCCAGTCCCGGAATGAGCCGGCCACGACCGAGGTAGACGAGCGCGCCGGAGGTAGCGGTGACGCCGATCATGAACGCGCTCGTCGCCGAAGCGACTCGCATCGGCACGCCGCACCACGCGTTGAGGATCGGCACCTTCACCACGCCGCCACCCAACCCGAGGAGCGTGGACAGGATCCCGGCCCCGAACGAGGTACCGATCGCGAGCGGCATCCGCACCACCCGGTAGGTGACGATCTGATCGGTCCGCTCGTCCAAGAAGCGGCCGCCCCAGGCTCCCGGATCGGCTGACTCGGGCAGGTTGTTCGAGTGATCCCGCCGCAGGAAGGTAATCGCGCTCATCATCGCCATCACGACGCTGAAGGTGATCATCAGGACCCGCGGAGCGATCGCGGTCGCCACCAGGCTGCCGATCAGTCCGCCCGCTGCGGTAAAGAGCTCGAGCATGAAGCCGAGGCGCAGGTTGATGGCGTAACGCCCCTGCGACGAGGACGAGATCGCGTTCGAGGTGGCAATCACCGTTGTCAGGCTCACCGCCGCGGCCTCGGTGATCGGCACGCCGAGGCCCTGGACGAGCAGGGGAACGAGGAAGACGCCGCCGCCGAGCCCCAGCATCCCGCCGAGGGCGCCGGCGAGCGCGCCGGCCAGCGCCGTCACCAGCGCCAGCGAGAGCGTGACCTCGGTCATCGCGCGAGCGGCCTCACCGGCGCGGGTTGCCCGCCGCCCACGGCTTCAGCGCCGCGTAGAGGGTCGCGACGATCGGCGTCGCGATCTGATGGGCAGCGGCACGCCGCAAGGCAGCGCCCTGCAGCGCCTCGACCTCGATTCGCTTGCCCTGCTCGAGATCGATCAGCAGCGACGACCGCGTGGTCGGCGGGATGTTGTCCATGTACTCGCGCAGCGTCTCGAAGCGGTCAGCTGAGATCGTGACCCCCTCGGCCTTGGCAATCGCCGCCACCTCCCGGGCCGCGGCGTAGTACATCTCGCGGGCGTGCGGCTGTTCCCAGAGGTAACCAATCGGCAGGCGCGCGGCGCCGGTGAAACCGGAAAACGGGACGAGATACACGAACTTGTCCCACAGCGGCGTACGCGCGTCAGCGACGGCGGTCACCTCGATGTCGGCCGGCAACATCACGTCGGCGATCGACTGCACGCGGGCGGTGAGCCCGCGCCGGCCGAACACTTCGCCGAAGATGATCGACCGATGGACGCCGGTCTGCACGATCACGCCCGGCGCCTCCAGAGCGGTGGCGACGTACGTGGTGCCGCCGAGCACGCGCCCGGCGCCAACCGCCGCCGCCAGCTGATCGACGTTGTCGACGCCGTTCTGCACCGTCAGCACGACGGTTTCTGGACCGAGCAGCGCCGCGATGAGCGGGTACGCGGTGTCGTTGTCGTAGGCCTTGACGGCGACGATCACCACGTCAACCGGCCCGATGCGGTCAGGATCCGACTCCGCCCTCGCGTGTGCGGTGAAGTCGCCAAGCCTCGCGCTTCGCACTTCGAGGCCCCGGGCGCGGATCGCCTCGAGGTGCGCCCCGCGGGCGATGAATGTCACGTCCTGGCCGGCGCGGGCGAGGCGCGCCCCGAAATAGCCACCCACCGCTCCAGCGCCCAGGATCGCGAAACGCATACCGCGTAGAGCATATCGCGCCGCCCAACGCCCGCCGGGCCGCGCCGGTTCTCCGCCGAGCGGTGGGAGTAGAATTCCCCACATGGCGGCGCGCCTCACGGCCTACCTCGTCGCGTTCATCGTTGCGGTGACCTTCATCGCCGGTCTCATCGTCGGCGCGCAGCGCGACGACAACGGGCCGGTGGACCTGATCATCGTCAACGGCCGCGTCTTCACCGGCGAGGAGCAAGCCGCAGAGGCAGTGGCGGTGCAGGGGAACAAAGTCCTGCGCGTCGGGTCCAATCGCGAGATCCAGCGCCTGGCCCGGGCCCAGACCACCGTCGTCGACGCCAAAGGCGGCAGCGTGTTGCCGGGATTCAACGACGCGCACGTGCACCTGCTCAGCGGCGGGCTCTCGCTCGATCAGGTCAGCCTGACCGAGGCCACGACGCTCGACGCCATCAAGGAGACGCTGAAGGCGTGGGCTGTGGCCAACCCGTCGCACCGCTGGATTCGCGGGCGCGGCTGGCTCTACGCGCCGTTCCCGAACGGGTTGCCGACCCGGCAGCTCCTCGACCAGCTTGTGCCCGATCGTCCCGCGTATCTCGTCTCCTACGACGGACACACCGGGTGGGCCAACAGCGCCGCGCTCGAGGCGGCAGGGATCACGCGAGCGACGCACGCGCCGGCCAATGGCGTCATCGTGCGGGACGGGCGAGGCGAGCCCACCGGCATTCTCAAGGAATCCGCGATGTCGTTGATGAGCCCGGCGCTGCCGGTGCCCTCGCGCGATGAAAAGCTGTCGGCATTGAAGGCGGCCGTGGTCGAGGCGAATCGCGTCGGCATCACGAGCATCCAGGATGCGGGCGGCACAACGGACGATCTCGCCCTGTTCGACGAACTGCGGCAACGCGACGATCTCTCAGTGCGGGTGTACGAGGCGCTCGCCGTCGATGGCAAGACCACGGCCGATCAGCTCGACGCGATGGATCGCGTGCGCGCCCGCTTCGACGACGACCCGCTGTTGAAGACGGGAGCGGTGAAGCTGATCGCGGACGGCGTGGTCGAGACCAGGACCGCGGCGATGCTCGAGCCATACACCCACAGCGCCGAACGAGGCGAACTGCGGATCGCACCGGGGGACCTCACCCGCCTGGTCACCGAGCTCGACCGCCGCGGCTGGCAGGTGATGACGCACGCTATCGGAGACGAGGCGATCCGGGAAACGCTCAACGCTTACGCCGCCGCGCAGGCTGTCAACCCGGCGCCAGCCGACGGACGGCGGCATCGAGTGGAGCACGTCGAAACCCTGTCACCCGCGGACGTGCCGCGCTTCGCGAAGCTCGGCGTGATCGCGAGCCTGCAGCCGGTCCACGGCCTGCCGCCCGAGGCGACCGATCCCTGGGCAATCAATCTCGGCCCGGAACGCGCCGCTCGCGGCTGGATGTCGGGCACTCTGGAGAAGAGCGGCGCTCCGCTGGCGTTCGGATCGGACTGGCCGGTCGCGCCGCTCGATCCGCTGCGCGGCATGTTCGTCGCGGTGAACCGGACGAACTTCGATGGCGAGCCGGCCGACGGCTGGATGCCCGAGGAACGGCTCTCGCTCGCCGATGCGATTCGCGCGTTCACCAGCGGGGCGGCCTGGGCGTCGTTCGACGAGCAGCGCAAAGGCACCATCGAGCGCGACATGCTCGCCGATATCGTGATCCTGTCCGAGGACGTCTTCGCGCTGCCTCCCGACCGGCTTCTCGAGGCCGAGGTGGTGATGACGATCATGGACGGCAAGATCGTCTACCGGCGCGACGCAGCCGAAACCGACCACTGAACGTCCGCCTGGCCGATCGCGAGGCGGCCGGCCTCGCGAATCTGGAATGGCGGCTGGCGGGCGGCGGAACCGCGCTGCTCTTTCACTCGTCACCTTCAAAGTCGACATGCGTATCCTGGCAGCCGCCCTGGCCATCGGGTTGAGCATCATCGCGCCGCTTCCGGGGGCGCAGTCCACCGACCTCGACCGGCTGATGGAGCGTGTCCTGACGCGGCGCGACGACAACTGGAAGAAGCTGCAGCAATACGTGCTCGACGAGAAGGAAACGTTCGACCTGACCGGTCCCGGCGGCGCCCGCCTGTTCGGGTTTCGCCGTGACTTCACCTGGTTCATGCGGGAGGGAGTATTTGTCCGCAGCCCGCTCCGGGTGAACGGCGTCAGTCTGTCCGAGGACGAGCGCCGCAAAGCGGAGACGACCTGGATCCGCCGCGAACGCCGGCGCGACGAGCGCCGCAAGCAGCGCGCGGCGACGGCAAGCGCTCCCACGAACCCGGCCAACCCCGAGAACCCCGAGAATCTCGTGAACCCCGCGAACCCCGAGAACCCCGAGAACCTCGCGACCCCCCCGAACCCCGAGATCCCCGCCGACGCGTTCGCGTCGATCGAGCCGCGCTTCGTATCGTGGGCCTACTTTCTCGAGTTCAAGTTCGAGCCGAATCACTACGGCCTGGTCGGCCGCGAGACCATCGACGGGCGATCGGTGCTCCGCATCGAGTACTACCCCGCGGAGCTGTTCCACGAGGGCCGGACCCGGCCGAACCGGAAGGTGCGCGAACAGGACGAAGAAGTCGAGGAGAAGATGAACAAGGTGTCGCTGATCACCTTGTGGGTGGATCCTGACGCGCTGCAGATCCTTCAATACACGTTCGACGACATCGACATGGGTTTCCTGCCGGGCCGTTCGATCGCACGTGTTGACGATGTCAAGGCCACGATGCGGATGGCGCAGCCGTTCGCGGGCGTGTGGCTGCCGCGCGATATCGAGATGCGATTCCGGATGTCGCTCGCCTCCGGTGCCTTCGACGCACGCTACGCCGTCCAGTACCACGACTACCGGCAGGCAGACGTCACTTACAAGGTCCGATGAGGCTCGCCGTCGCCCTCTCGCTGGCGCTGGCGCTCACCGGGTCCCTTGGCGCGCAGCCGGCAGAGGTGGTGGAGTCGATCGTGGTGCACGGCAATCACACCACGCCAACCGACGACGTGCTCGCGCTCATCGGTGCCGTTACTGGTCAGCCCGCGACCGATACGCTCCTTGCCGACGTTCGCGCGCGGCTCGAGAAGAGCGGGCGCTTTGCCGAGGTCCAGGTCCGCAAGCGCTATCTCTCGATCGACGACCCGACGCGCGTGCTGCTGGTCGTCGTCGTCAACGAGCTGCCGGGTATCTCCGACGACGACCTGACGCCCGGGCCGATGAAGCGGTTCACGGCCAGCGGCATGTGGCTGCCAGTGCTCGAGTACCAGGAAGGCTACGGCTTCACCTATGGGACGAGGGTGAGCTTCGTGGATCGGCTCGGGCCGCGCAGCCGCATCTCGGTTCCGCTCACCTGGGGAGGCGAGCGCCAGGCGCAAGTCGAGCTCGAACGCGGGTTCGAACGCGGGCCGGTCAAGCGCGTTGTCGGTGGTGGCGGGCTCTTTCGGCGCGAGAATCCGCACTATGAGATCGGCGACTTCCGCCGGCAGTTCTGGGGCCGCGCCGAGACCGCGCCGTTGACGTGGCTGCGGGCCGGCGGCGGCGGCCGTTTCGCCCGGGTCGGCTTCGCCGATCGTGACGAGGACCTCAGCACCATCGGAGCCGACATCACTGTGGACACGCGGCGGGACCCCGCGATGCCCCGCAACGCCGTGTTCGCAACCGCGGGGATCGAGCAGCTCGGCTTTCACGAAAGCGCGCTCGGACTCCCGCTGGAAACGAACGACTGGACCACGGCCCGGCGCGTGACGCTGGACGGCCGCGGCTACGTCGGGCTGATTGGGCAGACAGTGTTTGCCTTGCGGGCCCAGTCGATCACCTCGTCGGCCCCGCTGCCGCCGTTCGAGCAGGCGCTGCTCGGCGGCATTCCGTCGCTGCGTGGATGGGACGTCGGCACCGAAGCCAACGACAACCTGGCCGCGGCATCCGCCGAGCTGCTCGTCCCGCTGACCTCACCGCTGCAGCAGTTCGCGCGACTCGGAGTGAAGCTGTTCGCCGACACCGGGACGACGTGGGCGGCCGGCACCTCGCTCGACACGCACACCTTCAAGTGGGGTTACGGCGGCGGCGTCTTTCTGCACGCAACGGTGTTCACGTTCGGCCTGGATCTCGGCTGGCGCGAAGGGCGAGGCACTCCGAACGCGCACGTGCAGCTCGGACTGCATCTCACGCGCTGACAAGAGGCGTGCGCGTGACGTCAGGCTCTAAGCTTCAGGCTTCAGGCTTCAGGCTCTAGGCTTTAGGCACGTCGAGCAGTCACGCTGTTTAATGATCGTCTTCCACGTGGTGCTGCCTCGTGCTCATTCGACAGCAATATCACGCGATTCAAACGACGATCTGAAGACAGCGTGACAGGCCTGAAGCCTGAAGCCTGGAGCCTGGAGCCTTACTTGATTCGCTTCAGAAAGGCTTCGTACGCCGAGTCGCCCTGCGCCTTCAAGTAGGCAGCGAACTCGGTGCCGACCGTCTCGAGGTTCTTCAGGTGGTTGGGATCCTTGTAGGTCTCGCGCAGCGAGGGGAGGAAGTCCTTCACGCGCTCCCAGACCAGCAGCAACTCGCGCCCGCTCTGGAAGAACAGCTCCTTGTGCAGGATGCCGCTGGCGATGAACGAGGCGACCGTATCCCAGTAGGTGACCACCTGCCGGTACGACGCGTTCTCGTCACTGCCTGGCGGCGCAAGCTTCATCAGCTCGTCGAAGTTCTGTACTCCCTTGCACTTCGACGTGAACCAGGCGCGGGCCTGGCGCATGCGGGCCTCGCGGCGCATCTCGTACAGCCGCAGGATGAGGTTGGCGTCGTCGTAGGTAGGTCTCGGATGCATAACCGTGATGGATAGTATCAGCAGTATTCCCGGATGGGGTGCATGCCTTCGTTAAGATAGGAAGGTTATGAACCCGTGGGACCAGTTTACCGGGGCCAATGCCGGCTACGTTCAGGAGCTCTACGAACGATACCAGCAGGATCCCGGATCGGTGGACGCCGCCACCCGCGCCGCGTTCGCGGTGTGGGCGCCGCCCGCCGAGCCGTCCTCACCGAATCCGCCGGGCGCATCCGCGGGGCCCGACGCACGGGCGAGCCTGGCCGCGTTTCAGCTGGCCGAATCGATCCGGCGGTTCGGGCACCTCGCGGCCCGCCTCGACCCGCTCGGACTGGACCTGCCGGTCGGCGATCCGTCGCTCGACCCGCAGGCTCACGGGACCAGCGCCGACGCGCTCCGAAAGCTGCCGGCCGACATCGTCGGGGGTCCGGCGGCGCGCGATGCCGCGAACGCCCACGAGACTATCGAGAAGCTGCGCCGCATCTACTGCAGCACCACGGGTCACGACTACAACCACGTGTTCGTGCCGGCGGAGCGTGAGTGGCTGCGTCAGGCGGTGGAGTCCGGCCAGTACCGTCCACCGCAGGACCCGATCGATTCGCGCCAGCTCCTCGACCGCATCACCAGGGTCGAGAGCTTCGAGCGCTTCCTGCACCGCACGTTTCCCGGCAAGACTCGATTCTCGATCGAGGGACTGGATCTGATGATCCCGATCCTCGACGAGATCATCAGTGACGCGGCGGCGGGCGGGGTCAAGCACGTGATGATCGCGATGGCCCATCGCGGCCGCCTCAACGTGCTCGCGCACATCCTCCAGAAGCCCTACGCGCAGATTCTCGCCGAGTTCAAGGACCCGCTGTTCTCGCGATCGTGGCGCGTCGACCTGGGCTGGATGGGCGACGTGAAGTACCACGCGGGCGCGCGGGTCGAGCGCCGCGACGACCTGCCCGCCTCGCTCGTGATCTCGATGCCGCCCAACCCGAGTCATCTCGAGGCGGTGGATCCGGTGCTGAACGGGATGGCCCGCGCCGCGCTGACCGACGTCGACCAGGCAGGGCCGCCTCGCTTCCGCAAGGAGCAGGTGCTCGCCATCCTGATTCACGGCGACTCCGCGTTCCCCGGCCAGGGCGTCGTCGCCGAAACGCTGAACCTCTCGCGGCTGCAGGGTTACGACGTCGGCGGGATGATCCACATCATCGCCAACAACCAGCTCGGGTTCACGGCCGAGCCTCACGAGTCGTTCAGCACCAGCTACGCCAGCGGGCTGGCGCGCGGATTCAAGATCCCGATCACGCACGTCAACGCCGACGATCCCGTCGCCTGCATCGAGGCAGCGCGGCTGTCGTGGGCCTACCGGCAGCGATTCCAGCTCGATTTCATCATCGACCTGGTCGGCTACCGCCGCTACGGTCACAACGAGGGGGACGAGCCGGCCTTCACCCAGCCGACGATCTACCAGGCGGTGTCGGCGCAGCCCACGGTGCGCGAGATCTACGCGCGCCAGCTGGCCGGGGCCGGAGTCGTGAGCGCGACCGACGCCGAGGCCATGGTCCAGAAGCACTTCGCCGCGATGGAGCGGGCCTACGCCGAGCTCAAGCCGGAACAGGACTTCGTGCCGCCGCTGCCGGAGATTCCGCCCTCGGGAGCGGCGTCCCGCGCGGTGACGGCCGTGCCGCTCGAGACGCTGCGCGCTCTCAACGCGGAGCTGATGCGCGTGCCGGACGGCTTCACGGTCCATCGCAAGCTGGAACGCGGCCGAGAGCGCCGCAAGGCGATGCTGGAGAACCCGGCGGAGCGGACGGTGGACTGGGCCGCGGCCGAGGAGCTGGCCTACGCGTCGACCCTGGCCGACGGCATCGCCATCCGGCTGACCGGCGAAGACGTCGAGCGCGGCACCTTTTCGCATCGCCACGCCGTCTATCACGACGCCGTCAGCGGAGCGCGGTTCGTGCCGTTGCAGTCGATGCCCAGCGCTCGAGCGGCGTTCGAGATCCACAACACCCCGTTGACCGAGAACGCCACCGTCGGCTTCGAGTTCGGCTACAACATCCAGGAGCCGAACCGCCTGGTCTTGTGGGAAGGGCAGTACGGCGACTTCATCAACGGCGCCCAGGTGATCCTCGACGAGTTCCTCGTCTCGGGGCGAGCCAAGTGGGGCCTGGCGCCGTCGCTCGTACTGCTCCTGCCGCACGGCTACGAAGGACAGGGACCAGACCATTCGAGCGCACGCCTCGAGCGCTTCCTGAACGCTGCCGCCGACACCAACCTGCGGATTGCCAACTGCACGACGGCGGCGCAGTACTTTCACCTGCTCCGGCGGCAGGCGCGCTTGCTCTCTACAGATCCGCTCCCGCTCATCGTGCTGACTCCGAAGAGCCTGCTGCGTCATCCGATGACCGCATCGACGCCGGCCGAGTTGAGCGAAGGCCGGTTCCAGCTGGTCATCGAAGACGCGGCGATCGCCCAGCCGTCCCAGGTGAAGCGGCTGGTGCTGTGCAGCGGCAAGATCTACGTGGACCTGGCGAGCGCCGAGGCGCGCAAGGACAACCAGTCGGTGGCCCTCACCCGAGTCGAACAGCTCTACCCGTTCCCGGCCGAGCAAATCCGTGCCGTGCTCGATCGCTATCCCAAGCTCCGCGAGGTCTGCTGGGTTCAGGAGGAGCCGGAGAACATGGGCGCGTGGGAGTTCGCGCGCCCGCTCGTCGAGCGGGCGATCGAGGGCCGCTGGCCGCTTCGCTACGTCGGCCGCATCCGCAACTCGAGCCCCTCCGAAGGATCCTCCGCCTGGCACAATGCAAACCAGCGCGCGATCGTCGAACAGGCGTTCGAGCAGAAGACCGAGGCGAAAGACGCGGACCGCGTCCTATCAAAACAGGTATGACGCGTCACGGTGCAAAGGTGCGCGTGTGCAGGGGTGCATTCAACTGCAACTGCAACTGAAACTGAAACTGTGAACTCTGAACTCTGAACTGCGCACTGTGAACTGAAACTGGCAACTCTAAACTGCTCAACTGTTGACTGTTCTCCTGTATGCAGAACATCGTAGTGCCCGAACTGGGCGAGTCGGTCGTCGAAGCGCGCGTCGCGAAGTGGTTGAAGAAGGCCGGCGACCGCGTCTCCGCCGGCGACGCGCTGGTTGAGCTCGAGACCGAGAAGATCGATCTCGAGGTCAGCGCCGATCGCGCCGGCATCCTCCAGACGATCGCCCATCAGGAGGGCGCCGACGTCAAGGTCGGCGAGGTGCTGGCGGTGCTGGACGATAGTGCCGGGGCCGCCGCGCCAGCCGAGGCTGCTCCAGCCGCGCCTGTCGCACCCGCGGCACCAGTCGCACCGGTACCCATGGCCCCAGTCGCACCCGCACCCATCGCACCAGCGGCACCAATCGCCCCCGCCGCACCCCACGTGGAAGACATCCGCGCGACGCCGACGGCGCGCAACGTGGCGAGGGCCCACGACGTGAGGCTGGAAGCCGTCCAGCCAACCGGTCCGCGTGTGACGAAGCAGGACGTGCTCCGCGCCACCGCTCCCGCATCTGCCCCGGCAGCTAAACAAGACCCGGCTCGCCCGGCCGCTCCCGCGCCTGCGCGAGGGCCGTCACCTGTTCCGTCCGGCGATCGCACCCAGACCCGCGAGCGCATGTCGAAGCGTCGCGCCACGATCGCCCGCCGTCTGGTCGAGGCGCAGCGCACCGCCGCCATGCTCACCACCTTCAACGAGGTGGACATGACCAACGTGATGGCGCTTCGCGCCAGGCGCAAGGAGGGCTTCCAGAAGACCCACGGGGTCGGGCTCGGGATCGCGTCCTTCTTCGTCAAGGCTGCGGTCGGCGCCCTCAAGGCGTTCCCCGCGATCAACGCCGAGATCCAGGGCGACGAGATCGTCTACAAGCACTACTTCGACATCGGCATGGCAGTCGGGGCCGAGGGCGGCCTGGTCGTCCCGGTGCTCCGCGACGCGGATCGGATGTCGTTCGCGCAGATCGAGCTCGCCATTCGCGACTTCGCGGCCCGCGCCGGTAACGGCTCGCTGACGCTCGAGGATCTGAAGGGCGGAACCTTCACCATCACCAACGGCGGCGTCTTCGGCTCGCTGATGAGCACGCCGATCCTCAACCCGCCGCAAGTCGGCATTCTCGGCCTGCACAAGATCGCCGAGCGCCCGATCGCCGTGAACGGCCAGGTGGTCGTCCGGCCGATGATGTACGTCGCGCTGAGCTACGACCACCGCCTGGTGGACGGGCGCGAGGCGGTCCAGTTCCTGGTCAGGATCAAGGAGCTGATCGAAGACCCGGCGCTGATGGTCGTGGAAGGCTGAGCGCGCGGAACACGATCAGGTGCCCCGCCCACGCGGTCAGCACCAGCACGGTTGGCAGCAGGATGTAGGGCGGCTCGGCGGCGAAGGTGTTGAGCCGATCGGGCGTCGCGCCGAACCTCGCGAACATCGGCGTCGACAGGACCGCCACGGTCACGATGTTGGCGAGCAGCAGCAGCCCCATCACGTTCCACGCCCACACGATGGCGCGTGGCGGCCGGCCAAACCGCAGCCACGCCGCCAGCAGCACCGCGGTGATCCCGGTCACGATGTCGAAGTTGCGGCCGGAGTAACTCATCTGCACCGGCATGATGCCGCGCTCGGCGGCGGCGTGCATCACCACCTCCAGCGGGAACCGGAACGACTGCAGTCCGACGAGCGCCGCCAGCGGCAACCCGCGCGCCAGACGATCTCCAGCGCTCGAGCGCGCCACGGCAACGCCAAGGAAGGCGACCGCGACGAGGATGCCCATCAGCGGCGGCGGGAACACATCACGTCGCCCGATCACGCCCGCGTACGCCAGGCCCATCGTCACGGCTATCCACACGCCGGCAGCGGCCATGAAGCGGTCGCGCAGGCGTTTCGCCGCTGCGGGCGTGTCGCCGCAGGCCATCGCCGCGCGAGGTATCGACGTGTGGAACCACGCCACAATCGCGAGCGCCAGCATGACGAAGAGCGCTTGTATCACGCGCT
>DATJFF010000019.1:0-51520 GCA_035495795.1 Vicinamibacterales bacterium | reverse complement strand
AGCCTAGTCAGCGTTAGGATCCTCGAGATACGTATAGCCTTGCAGCGCTTCCTCGTAGAACTTGAGGAGCCGGCCTGCCTGGGCATCTTCCATGCGGTTGGCGTTGACGGCGGCTTCGACGTCGCGGCGCAGTTTCCCCATCAGTCCCTCGGCGTCGAACTCGACGTACTTGAGCACTTCACGGACGGTGTCGCCCTTGATGATGTGCTCGACGCGCGCGCCCTGGTCGCCTTCGTCGCCGTTGTCGCCGAGGCTGACGTGGACGGCGTGGGTGTCGCCGAAGAGGTTGTGCAGGTCGCCCAGGATCTCCTGATAGGCCCCGACCAGGAACACGCCTAGGTAGTACGGCTCGCCGTTGAAGCGGTGGAGCAGCACCGTCTTCTTGACGTCGCGACGGTCGATGAACTGATCGAGCTTGCCGTCGGAGTCGCAAGTGATGTCGCCAATCACGGCGTGGTTCACCGGCGGTTCGTTGAGCCGGTGAATGGGCATCACCGGGAACAGCTGCTTGATCGCCCAGCTGTCGGGAATCGACTGGAACAGCGAGAAGTTGCAGAAGTACGTGTCCGAGAGCATCTCCTCGAGCGCCTGGAGATCCTCGGGAACATCGTCCATACCCTTGCAGAGCTTGTTGATCTTCTCGCAGATCGCCCAGTAGACGTTCTCCGCGTGTGCCCGTTGCTCGAGCGACAGGTAGCCGCCGCTGAACAGGTTCATCGCCATGTCGAGCGCCTGCTGCGCGTCGTGATACGACTCGACGGCGTTGCGCTGGGTGACCGAGTGGTAGGTCTCCAGCAGGTCCACCAGCGGCTGCTCGAAATCGTCGCGTGCTTTCTCGGGAATCTGCTCCTCGCCGAAGGCGGTGGTTCCCAGCACGTTGAAGATGAGCATGCTGTGGTAGGCGGACACCGCCCGGCCGCTCTCCGAGACGATGGTCGGGTGAGCCACGCCCTCTTCGTCGCACACCGTCTGGATGTGGTAGACGACGTCGTTGGCGTACTCCTGGAGCGTGTAGTTCATCGACGATTCGAAGTTCGTCTGCGAGCCGTCGTAGTCCACGCCCAGCCCGCCGCCCACGTCGAGGAACTTCAGCCCGGCCCCGGCCTTGACGAGGTCGCAGTAGACGCGCGCGGCCTCGTTGAGCGCGTTCTTGATGATCCGGATGTGCGTGATCTGGCTGCCGAGGTGGAAGTGGAGCAGCTTGAGGCAGTCCTGCATGCCGCGCGTCTTCAGCTCCTCGAAGCCGCGCAGGATCTCGGTGACGGTGAGCCCGAACTTCGAGCGGTAGCCGCCCGAGGACTGCCAGCGGCCCGAGCCACGGGCGGCCAGCTTGACGCGCATGCCGATGTTCGGCCGGACTCCGACTTTCTCGGCGTACTCGAGGATCAGATCGAGCTCGGTGTACTTCTCGACCACCGGGATGATCTGGCGGCCCATCTTCTGGGCCAGCATCGCCATTTCGATGAATTCGAAGTCCTTGAACCCGTTGCAGATGATCGGCGTGTCGTTGGTGGCGAGCGCGGCGACCGCAAGCAACTCCGGCTTGCTGCCAGCCTCCAGGCCGAAGCCATACTGGGCGCCGAAATTCAGGACCTCTTCCACGACCTGGCGCTGCTGATTGACCTTGATCGGGTAAACGCAGCTGTAGCCGCCCTGGAACTGGTGGGTGGTGATGGCTTGCTGGAAGGCGGCGTGGATCTCGCCGAGGCGGTGCTTGAGGATGTCGGTGAACCGGATCAGGATCGGCACTGCGAGGCCGCGGAGCTGGAGGCGATCGACCAGCCGCTTGAGGTCGACGGCACGCGCCGGGTCCTTGGTGGGATGGACCTGCAGGTGGCCGTGCTCGTTGATGGAGAAGTAACCCTGCCCCCAGCGGGGCACGTCGTAGAGTTCGCCCGCTTCCGTGATCGACCAGGCAGCCGATCCGGGCGCGGCGCCGGTCCTCAGGCGTCCGCCTGCCAGTGTGCTCATCTTCTAGATCACAGAATAAACGGCACGACACCAAACGCAAGCGGCAAATTTGGGTTTTTACGTCCCCGTAACAGCAATCGGCATCCCCTCGGCGTCGATGGCGACGAGCACGACCTCGGCTTCGGTCACCTTCACGCGCTCACCACGATGGCCGGTGCTCCACCGCTCGACCTCCACCTCGACCCCCACCGTCACCGACGTCCGCCCGACCCGCCGCGTCTCCGTGTAGAAGTTGACGATGTCCCCGACGAATACCGGCGCATGGAACTCGACCTCGCGCATCGCCTTGGTGACGTAGCGGACCGGGGCCGTCTTGCGCGCTTCCACGGCGGAGGCGAGGTCAATGTGGGACAGGATGACGCCGCCGAAGATGGTGCCAAGGGCGTTCGTGTCCTTGGGCAACAGGAGCACCTTGATCGCTGGAATGCGTTCGGACATGCGTTCGTACTCTACACTTCATCCGACTCGCATCTCCCGACTCCCAACTCCCGACTCCCGACATGATCGCCGCCTTCGCCCCCGCCACCGTTTCCAATGTCGCCTGCGGCTTCGACGTCCTCGGCTTCGCCCTCGACGAACCGGGCGACATCGTCATGGCCGCTCCGGCCGATGCGCCCGGGGTTTCTATCGTCGAGATCGTGGGAGACGATGGCCGGCTGCCGATGGATGCACGCAGGAACACCGCGGGAGCGGCCGTCGAGGCGCTGCTCAGCCACCTTCAGACGACGCGAGGCGTCGCGTTGCGGATCCACAAGGGCCTTCCGCTCGAGAGCGGCATCGGCTCGAGCGGGGCGAGCGCGGTTGCCGCCGTGGTCGCGGCCAACGAGCTCCTGGGCCGGCCGGCGGCTACCGACGTCCTGCTGGCGTGCGCGATGGCAGGGGAACAGGTTGGCTGTGGCGCCGTGCACCCGGACAACGTCGCGCCGGCGCTGCTTGGCGGATTCGTCCTGGCACGGCAGATCGATCCGCCCGACATGGTGCGGCTGCCGGTGCCCGAGGGCCTGGCGTGCGCGCTTCTGCATCCGCGGTTTTCGGTGCACACCGGCACGGCGAGGGCGCTGCTGGGTGACACGCTGCCGCTGGCGACGGCAATCCGCCAGTGGGCGAACCTCGGCGCGCTGGTCTCGGCGCTGCATACCGGCGACCGCGCCCTCCTGTCGCGGGCGCTCGTGGACGTTGTCGCCGAGCCGAAACGCGCAGGACTGGTGCCGGGCTTCTACGCCGTGAAGCAGGCGGCCATCGATGCGGGAGCGCTGGGCTGCTCGCTTTCGGGCTCCGGGCCGTCGATGTTCGCGCTGGCGCCGTCCGTGGATGCGGCGGCGGCCGCCGGCGCAGCGATGCAGCGGGAGTTCGCCGCGCACTCGGATGCCGGCAGCGACTTGTTCGTATCGCCGGTCGGCCGGGCCGGAGCGCGGGTGATTGCGTCATGAACTGCGTCAGCACGAGAGGCGCCGCGCCTCCGGTCGCATTTCCAGAGGCGCTGGTGGCCGGGCTGGCTCCGGACGGCGGGCTCTACGTTCCCGAGACACTGCCAGCGCTGCCGCTGTCGACGTGGGTGGAACTGACCGCCGCCTCGCTGCCCGACGTGGCGACGGCGATGCTGACGCCGCTCCTCGCCGAAGACCTGCCGCCCGCCGACTTGCGCGAGCTCTTGTCCTCCGCGCTCGACTTTCCGGCGCCGGTCGTGCCTCTCGACGATCGGCTGGCGGTCCTCGAGCTGTTCCACGGGCCGACGTTCGCGTTCAAGGATGTCGGCGCGCGAGTCCTGGCGCGCCTGATGTCACACTTTCGCGGCGAGAGCGAGCCGCCGCTGACGATTCTCGTTGCTACCTCGGGTGACACCGGCGGTGCCGTCGCGCACGCCTTTCACGGAGTGCCGCGAACGCGTGTGGTTGTCCTGTATCCCGAAGGACAGGTGAGCCCAGTGCAGGAGGCGCAGTTCACGACGCTCGGCGGGAACGTCACAGCGGTTGCGGTGGCGGGAACCTTCGACGATTGCCAGCGCCTCGCCAAGCAGGCCTTCGGCAGCCCTGAGCTGCGGGCCAGGGCCCACCTCACGTCGGCCAACTCGATCAGTCTCGGCCGACTGCTGCCGCAGATGACTTACTACGGGCACGCCGCCACATCGCGGTGGGCGGAGTCGCCGCTGACCGTCGTGGTGCCGAGCGGAAACTTCGGCAATATCGCGGCGGGGCTCATGGCGGGGCGGATGGGCGCTCCCATCGCGCACCTCCACGCCGCGACGACCGTCAACGACACCGTGCCGAGATACCTGGAGAACGGTCGGGTCGAGCCACGCCCCTCGGTGGCGACGCTGGCGAACGCGATGGACGTCGGCAACCCCAGTAATCTCGAACGGATCCGCTGGATGTTCGGCGACCGCGTCGGCGACCTCCGGCACGCGATGAGTGCCAGCGTGCACACCGATGACGAGGTTCGTTCGGCAATTGCTGAACTGGACCGGACGCATGGTTACGTGGCCGACCCGCACACCGCGATCGCGTATCTCGGCGCGAGGACGTGCCTGGCCACCGGTGCGTCACAGGTGCTGATGCTCGCCACCGCGCATCCGGCAAAGTTCAGCGAGGCCGTCGAAGCGGTGATCGGTCGTCGCGTGGAGACGCCGCCGGCCCTGGCGGCGGCGATGTCGCGCCCGCGGCAGGTGCGACGGATACGCGCGGAACTGGAGGCCCTCACGCCCCTGCTGTGACGCGGAGCGCACGTCAAGGCAAAAAGGCAGAAGGCAGAAGGCAAAACGCGCGCAGGGCAGCGCGCTCGCCTTGTGTAATGATTTGGAGATGTCTTCCGCGGTGACTGCTCCAGCTGTTGTGCCTCCTCGTCAAGAGATCGCCACGAAGTACACGTGGGACCTGTCGTCCATCTTCAATTCGTGGGAGTCCTGGGAAGCGGGGTACGCGGAGCTCGACGGGGCAATCGAGCGCTACCGTGATTACGAGGGAACGCTTGCTCAAGGGCCTCACGCCTTGCTCCGGGCTTACGCGGATGCCGACACGCTCGGCCAGCTCGCCTACCGGGTCTGGTACTACGCGTCGCTCCACTACGACGAGGACCAGCGCGACAACACGGTGAACGGACGGCGCCAGCGGGTGCAGCTGCTGTTTGCGCGATGGCGGCAGGCGACCTCTTGGTTCAGCCCGGAGCTGCTGCGCATTCCGCTCGCGACTGTGCAGGAATGGATGGATGGCTCGGCGGAGCTGGCCGTCTACCGGTTCTCGATCGAGGATCTGTTCCGGCAGCAGGCCCACGTGCTCGACGCTCCAGGTGAACGGCTGCTGTCGCTGTCTGGCCGGCTCTCATCGGTCCCTTCGGACGCGTACTCCTCACTCTCCACGGCTGACGCGAAGTTCCCGACCATCACGTTGTCCACCGGCGAAACCGTCCAGGTGAGCTACGGCCAGTATCGGCGGCTCCTGGCCACGTGTCGGCACCAGCAGGATCGACGCGCCGCATACGAAGCGCTGTACGACACCTATGGCGCATCCCTCAACACATACGCGACGCTCTACAACGGCGTGATGCAGCGCGAGTGGTTCGATGCCCGCGCCCGCGGCTACAAGACGACGCTCGACGCGGCGCTCTTCGGCAACGCCATCCCGACCGCGGTCGTCGAGAACCTGATTCAGGAAACGAAGGCCGGAACGGCGCCCTTCCGCCGCTACCACGCCCTGCGGAAGCGGGCGCTCGGCCTGACGGACTATCACGTGTTCGACGCCTTCGTGCCCATCGTCGAGCACTCCGAGAAGTATCCCTACGACCTCGTCGGCGACTGGATCGTGGAGGCGATGGCGCCGCTCGGCGCCGCCTATCAAGGGTGGCTCCGGGAGGCATTCAGCGGCCGCTGGATTGACGTCTACGAGAACCAGGGGAAGCGGAGCGGCGCCTATTCCGCGCCGGTGTACGGGGCTCATCCGTACATGCTCCTGAACTACAACGACACCCTCGACGCGGTGTTCACGCTGGCCCATGAGCTCGGCCACTCGATGCACACGCTGCTCTCGCACGCGACGCAGCCGTTCGTCTACGCGGCGTACACGATCTTCGTCGCCGAAGTGCCGTCCACGCTTGCCGAGGCGCTGCTGCTGGACTATCTGCTCGACCGCGTCTCCAGCCGTGAACAGCGCATCGTCCTCCTGCAGCACGCCATCGACGGCATCGTCGGAACGTTCTACAACCAGGTGCTCTTCGCTGATTTCGAGCTCGAAGCGCACCGGCTGGTCGAGCAGGAGCAGCCGATCACCGCCGATTCGCTCAACACGCTCTACGCGCGCCTCCTCGACGAGTACTGGGGGGACGTGCTCGCCCCGGATCCGCGAGCCCGCACGACGTGGGCGCGCATTCCGCACCTCTTCCAGTCGCCGTACTACGTCTACCAGTACGCGACGTGCTTTGCCTCGACCGCCAGGATCATGGGCGAGATCCGGCAGGCTGGTGGCGGGATCTCCGGCGACGCCGTCGAGCGCTATCTCACGCTGCTTCGTTCGGGCGGGAGCGATCACCCGATGCAGCTGCTGAAGCGGGCTGGAGTGGACCTGAGCGAGCCGTCGACGGTCCGTGCGGTCGTCGCGCAACTCGACGGACTCGTTGCGCGCCTCGAGGCCGAACTAGCCTAACGACAGCTCGCCTGGGCGGACCAGACCGGCGTGCTGCTGACGATACGGTCTGTCGTGCGATCGCGGATGACGGGCGTCCACTCACCGGAGCGCCACACCCGCGTCGAGAAGGCTGTCGAGTCGGCGCGCACCTCGGCTTCGTATTGGTGACCGGATTCTGCCGTGAACGTGATGGCCGCCCATCCCGAGTCTGGCGCCGGTTCCCCGTGACGCGGCTGCGACCGCATCGAGAAGACGAGCGAGGACTCGCCGGCCGGCAGGTCCCATGACCGCTTGCCCGAGGGTACCCGCGTGCCGTCGAGGCACTGGGGTATCAGATCGGAACGGGTCACCTTGAGCCTGGCGAGGTCAGGCGCGCCGGCCGCGGCACCTAGGACCGCTCCGGCGAATAGCACAATCGTCATTTGCAGAAGCCGCATTGTTCCACCTCACTCATACCGCATCGCCTGCACCGGATCGACCCGCATGGCTCGCCGCGCCGGTGCCGCGGCTGCGGCAACCGCCACCAGCAGAAGCACGAGCGGAACCACGATGAACGTCGGCGGATCGATGACTTCGATTCCAAACAACTGGCTGGCCAGCAGCGGCGCCAGCGCTGCCGCGGCGGCGAGCCCCAGCACGACGCCAGCTCCAGCCAGCCGGACGGCCTCTCGAACGATCATCGCGAGCACGCCGGCCGGCGTGGCACCGAGGGCCAGGCGCACGCCAACTTCCTGGGTGCGCTCGGCCACGACCAGCGTGATCACGCCGTAGACGCCGACGCTGGCCAGCAGCAGCGCCAGCCCGCCGAAGGCCATGAGCAACAAGAGCAGGAATCGCTGCTCGCCGACTGACGCCATACGGATGTCGTCCATCGTCCGGATGTCGTAGAGCGCCGCGGACGGATCGTGGGCGCGGGCTTCGCGGCGGACCGCGGCCGCGACTGCCGATGGGTCGCCAGCCGTGCGAATCGCGATGAAGGGCGAGTTGGGAGGGTTGGCCGCGTAGTTGAGGTAGATCTCAGGCAGCGGCTCGACGTCGAGGCCGGCCTGGCGGACGTCGCCGACCACGCCGACGATGGTCGTCCAGGGACCGCTTCGCGATGGCCCGATGCGGACCTGCTGTCCGATCGGATCGGCGTCCGGGAACAGGCGATGTGCGAGCGTCTGGTTCACCACCGCGACCGATGCCGCTGTTGGGCCATCCGCTCCGGTAAAGAGCCGTCCACGCACCACTGGCGTCCCCATGGCCGTGAAATAGTCACGGATGATGCGCCGGAACTCCACCTCCGGGAGCCGCTCGGTCGCGGGGGATCCGGCGACTTCGAGCGAGGTCGTGACGGAACTGCTTCCCAGTGGAATCCGGGTCGTGCCGCCGACCGCTATCACCCCAGGAATCGCGGACAGACGATCGAGTAGACCCTCGTAGAACACGCGGCGCTCGTCAGCGATGACGGGCCGGCTGGTGTCGCCGACGAGCCGGTCGGGAACGTTCATCTGCAGCGTGAGCACGGATTCGCTGCGGAACCCCGGGTCCACCATCATCAGCCGCGTGAAGCTGCGGAGCAGCAATCCGGCGCCGATCGTGAGGACCACCGCCATCGCGACTTCGGCGATGACGAGTGCGCTGCGAAGGCGGCTCCGGTAGCGCGATGCGCCCATTGCTCCGCGCGAGTGATCCTGGAGCGCGGGAGCCGAATCCTGCCGTCCGGCGGACAGCGCCGGCAGCAGGCCGACGAGCAAGCCGGAGGCGATGGCAACGATCAGCGTCAGGACCAACGCGCGGCTGTCCGGTGCCACCTCCTGCATGCGGGGGATGTCAATCGGCGCAAGCGCGACCAGGGCCTGTACGCCCCAGCGTACGAACAGCAGGGAGAGGGCAGCACCGGCAAGCGCGAGCATCACGCTCTCGGTGAGCGACTGCCGGACCAGCCGCGCTCGCGAGGCGCCAAGCGCAGTCCGGACGGCCAGCTCCCGCTGACGCGACACGCTCCGGGCCAGGAGCAGGTTGGCCACGTTCATTGCCGCCATCAGCAGGATCACAGCGACGCCCGCCAGCACGATCAGCAGTGCGGGTCGAACATTGCCGACCGTCTGCTCCATGAGCGGGACGATCGTGACGCCCCAGCCGCGATTCGAATCGGGAAACTCCTCCTCGAGCCGACGGCTGATCGCGCCCAGGTCGGTGCGAGCCTGCGCCAGCGTCACTCCTGGCGCCAGCCTGCCGATCGCCACCAGGGAGTGCACGTTGCGAATCAGCGTGCCGCCGGCCGTGACCCACCGCTCGCCTTCGAGCGGCATCGGAATCCACATGTCAGCGGTCATCGCTCCGCCGGACACCCACGGACCGAACATCGATCGATAGGGGAATGCGAAATCAGGTGGCATCACCCCGACGATCGTGATGATTTCGCCGCCTGAGAGGGTGAGTGTTCGGCCGATCGCCGATGGATCGCTCCCCATGCGCCGCATCCAATAGGCATGGCTCACCACGGCGACCCGGCGCTCGCCGGCGGCATAGGTTCGGCCGACGAGCGCCGGGCGCCCCAGAATCGTGAAGAGGTCTGAGCCGGTGCGGAGGGCCCAGACCGGCGCCGAGTCCTCCTCGCCCTTTACAGTCAGCCGCATCATGAACGACACGGCGTAGTCCATCCCCGCGAGGGTGCGATTCCGATCGCGAAGATCGGTGAGATTTGCCGGCGACAACACGTTGCGGGGGCGTGCTTCGTTCCGGTTGTCGCTCCAGACCATCACCAGCCGTTCGGGCTCGTGGTAGGGAAGCGGCCTGAGAAGAACGCCGTTGACAACCGAGAACACCGCGCTGTTTGCTCCGATGCCGAGCGCCAGGGCTCCGACGGCGAGCAGGGTAAACGTCGGCCGGCGCGCCGCCTGCCGCAGCGTAAACCGCACGTCGGAACGGAGCGCATCCCAGAACATCGCGTGCCTCCCGGTAGGTTCGTACAGGTGCGGCGATGCGTTTGTCCACCACGACCACCGGACGATCGCAGCTCCGCGTTCGGCGAGCCCCTGGTGAACATGGACCAGAAGGTGCCCAACGATCCGGGCGGCAGTGGCGTCGCCGGCGAGCCGTTCGAAATCCGCTTCTACCTCGCGGCCGAAGCGGCGGCGGAAGCTGCGCGGATACGCAAGTAGCGCAACCGTCAGGGCAGCCGACACCAGGCGGGAGATCTGCCGCGGCGCGCGTCGGCCCTGCATCGCTCACTCGGCGCGGAGCGCCACGAGAGGGTCGGTTGCCGCGGCCCTGCGGGCCGGCACCAGGGCGGCGAGCGCGGCGATCACCAGTAGGCCAACTGGCACGCTCGCAAGCGTCACTGGATCGGCCGCGCCGATGCCATAGAGCTGGCTGCGAAGGAGCGGAGTCAGCGGCAGGATTGCCGCCAGTCCGACGGCAACACCGATCAGCGCCAGGGTCGCTGCCTGCCCGACGATGAGGGCGATCATCCGCGAAGGTTCCGCGCCGAGCGCCACCCGCACTGCCACCTCTCGCGTCCGTTCGCTGACGATCAGCGACATCACGCCGTAGACGCCAATCGCTGCCAGTCCGAGCGCCAGGACGCCGAACGCCGACACGATCAGCAGGATGAAGCGTCGCTCCGCCACGGAATCGGCGCGCAGCGTCTCCATCGTGCGGATGTCGTACACCGGAAGGTCCTTGTCGATGGCCCGCGCCTCGGCCCGGATGGTCTCGGCCATTGCAGCCGGATCGCCTGTGACCCGAAGCACGATGAAGGGCGCGACCGGCGGGTTCTGCTGGGCGGTGATGTAGAGCTCGGGTTGCGGCGTTTCCTCGAGCCCGCCATGCCGCACGTCGCCGATCACGCCGACGATGGTGGTCCAGGGACCGGTGGAGTTCGAGCCCATGCGGACCCGCTGACCGACGGCGTCCTCGCCGGGAAACATTCGCCTGGCCATCGTCTCGTTGATCACCGCAACCGGCGGCGCGGTCGGCGTGTCATCGAGCGTGAAGCCGCGCCCTCGCCGAATCGGGATGCCCATCGCGGGGAAGTAGTCGTGCATGGCGCGCCGGAACTGGACCTCCGGCAACTGGGCCACTGGCACCGGCCGTCCGTCGACCTGAATGGTTGTCGACACGCTGGTACTGCCGAGCGGAATCCGTGTCGTCCCGCCTGCGGCCTGGACGCCCGGCAGTGCCTCCATGCGTGCGAAGAAGTCGCGGTAGAACGCGAGCCGCTCGTCGTTGGAGTGCAGGCGATCGGGGATGTTCATCTGCCACGTCAGCAGGTGCTCGGTGTCGAACCCTGGATTGACGTTGAGGAGGCTGACGAAACTTCTAAGGAGCAGTCCCGCGCCGGTGGTGAGCGCGACCGCCAGAGCGACCTCGGCGATGACCAGGGCGGAGCGGATCCGCCGCCGGCCAGCGCTGCCGATCGCGCCGCGACTGTGATCCTGCAGCGTCGCCTGCGGATTGATGCTCGTCGAGGTCAGCGCCGGCGCGAGGCCGACAAGGACGCCTGTGATCATCGTGACCAGCGCGGCGACGACCAGGACGCGCCAGTCCACGGTCACCTCGTCGATGCGCGGCAGGTGCGCGGGCGCCGCTGCCACCAGTCCTCGAACCACCGCCCACAGCACGCCGAGGCCGACCAGGCCGCCTGCGGTCGAGAGCACCACGCTCTCGGTCAGGAGCTGGCGAACCAGGCGTGCCCGGCCGGCGCCGAGCGCGGCCCGCGTCGCCAGCTCGCGCTCGCGAGCGATCGCCCGCGCCAGCAGCAGATTGGCGACGTTCACCGAGGCCATCAGCAGCACGCAGGCAATGCCAGCCATCAAGATGAGCAGGGCAGGGCGGACCGTTCCGACCGTCTGATCGAGCGTCGGCACCACCGTCACGCTCCATCCCTTGTTGGTGTCGGGAAAGCGCTGCTCGAGCTGCGCCGCAATCGTCTGCAGTTCGGTCTCGGCCCGCGCCGCGGTCACGCCCGGCTTGAGGCGGCCGACCGCGCCCCACCAGTGCACGTTGCGCACCAGCGCCCCCGACTCCGTGAGCATCCGGTTGGCGCGAGCGACCGGACCGGAAAACGCGATCGGCACCCACATGTCCACGCGAGTGACGCGCGTGAAGCCCCCGGGACCGAGCATCCCGCCGTAGGGGAACACGAAGTCGGGCGGCATCACGCCGACGACCTGGAACGCGAAGTTCGACAACTGGAGCGTCCGGCCGACGATGCTCGGGTCGCCGCCGAAGCGGCGCTGCCAGTACCCGTGGCTGAGGATCACTTCCGGTATTGCGTCCTCGGATCCGAACGTGCGGCCGAGAGCCGGTGCGCGCCCGAGCAGATCGAACAGCCTCGGCGTCACCTGCACCGAGAATGCGATCTCGGAGCCGGCGTCCGTTGCCAGCTCGAGCGGCGTGACGAACGAGAAGTAACCTTCAAGACCTTCGAGCGTGGTGTTCTGCTGCTTGAAGTCCACGAAGTTGGCCGGCGAGATCGGATTGCGCAACCGGCCTTCCTGAGTGACGCGGCTCCAGATGTTCACGAGGCGATCGGTGTCGCGATAGGGGAGGCCGCGCAGCAGCACGCCGTTGACCACGGCGAAGATGCCGCTGGTGGCGCCGATGCCGAGGGCGAGCGCCAGCACGGTCAGCGCGGTGAAGAGCGGCGTTCGTCCGGCCTGCCGCAGCGTGTGGCGGAGATCGGTGCGGAGCGTTTCCCAGAACATCGCATGTCTCCCGACGGGTTCGTAAAGGTGGGGTGTGTGGCCAGGCCAGAGAGCCCAGCGCTCGATTGCCGACCAGCGCTCCGACAGTCCGTTGGTGACGAGCAGCAGCGCTTCGCGGCTGGCAACCCGAAGCTGGAAGCGCGGGTGAGCCACGAGCGCGGCTTCGAAGTCCGCGACCATTTCGCGTCCGAACCGCTTCCGGAAGCTGCGGGGATACGCACGCAGCAGGACGTGCGCGAAGATCCACGCGGCGACGCGCTGGCCTTGGCTCACGGGGTCACTCCCAACAACCGGCGTGCCCGGGCGGCTTCGAGTTGGCCCGCCAGCCGATTGGCTTCGGCCCGGGCGACGGCAATCCCGCGATCCGTCAGGCGGTAGTAGCGCCGCCGTTCATCGTCTTCCGCCGGCCGTTCGGCCAGCTCCTCGATCAGCGACTGTTCGAGCAGCCGGGCGAGCGCCCGATAGAGTGTGCCCGCATGCAAGGTGACCGCACCGGCAGA
The DNA here is from genome assembly GCA_035495795.1 of Vicinamibacterales bacterium. Taxonomy (GTDB): domain Bacteria; phylum Acidobacteriota; class Vicinamibacteria; order Vicinamibacterales; family UBA2999; genus VFZN01. The sequence goes on along the minus strand of DATJFF010000019.1, from coordinate 38,740 downwards.
ACGGGCGTTGACCTCCTGCATGATGCGGTAGCCGTGCTGCTCGCCATCAGCCAGCGCGAGCAGGATCTCGAACGCAATGGGGGTGAGGGGCAGGAAATGATCGACTCGGAGTCGGTCCATATGTGCGTTGGGCGTATAGACGTTTGGAATGTAGGAAAGGTTGCAAAAGTGGTTGACGGACCGACGTCCGTCTATTATTCTTTCATCCGGATACACGGATGGAGACTGTTTCCGCGCCGATTCTCGACCACATGGCGGCCCTTGCCGACCCGATTCGGGTCCGCATGCTGCTGCCACTCGAGGGTCACGAGCTGACCGTGTCGGAGCTCTGCGCCGTGCTCCAGCTCCCGCAGTCCACCGTGAGCCGCCACCTGAAGACCCTGGCGGACGGGGGCTGGGTCTCGTCCCGGCGCGATGGCACCAGCCGGTTCTACAGCATGGCGCTGGACGCGCTCGACGCCGGCGCCCGTCAGCTCTGGCCCGTCATCCGTGCGCAGATGGGAGCGAGCGCTGGCGCCGATCAGGACGAGCGCCGCTTGCAGGCCGTGCTTCAGCTGCGCCGGGAGAAGTCGCGGGAGTTCTTTTCGTCCGCATCGGGCGAGTGGGACCGCCTGCGGCGCGAGCTGTTCGGCGATCGCCTGCACCTGCTCGCGCTACTGTCGCTCATCGACGCGCCGCTGGCGGTTGCGGATCTCGGCTGCGGCACCGGACAGATCGGCGAAGCACTGGCGCCCTACGCGACTCGGGTCATCTCCGTGGACGGCTCGCCCGACATGCTCGAGGCCGCACGGGTGCGGCTCGGCCGCTTCGATAACGTCGAGGTGCGCGAAGGGGCGCTCGAAGCGCTGCCGATCGAGTCGGGAACACTCGACGTCGCGATCGCGTCGCTGGTGCTGCATCATCAACCGGATCCGGCACGCGTGCTGGCCGAGGCGGCCCGGATCCTCAAGCCGAACGGCCGAGCGCTCGTCGTGGACATGTTGCCGCACCAGCGGACCGAGTATCAGCAGCAGATGGGGCATGTCTGGCTGGGCTTCTCGGAGGAAGCGATCCGGCGGCATTTCACGACTGCCGGTTTCGCGCAGGTGAAGTTCCAGACGCTCCCGATCGATCCCGCCGCGCTCGGCCCCGCGGTGTTCGTGGCGACAGCTCGGAAATCGCAGTAGACACTCTCAAGATCCAAGACCTCAAGACCTCAAGACCCCAAGACCTCAAGACCCCAAGACCTCAAGACCGACAAGGAGAGTAGTGATGGAGACAGTCGCAAGTCCCGTTCATGCGTTCGAGGCGGCCAGGCTGGTAGGCCGTGAGCCGTTCAAGGTGAAGGATCTCTCGCTGGCCGATTTCGGCCGCAAGGAGATCCGCCTGGCCGAGCACGAGATGCCCGGCCTGATGGCGCTGCGGAAGCAGTATGCCGGCCAGAAGCCGCTGGCGGGCGCCCGCATCATGGGGTCGCTGCACATGACCGTGCAGACGGCCGTGCTCATCGAGACGCTGACGGAGCTCGGGGCGGATGTGCGGTGGGTGAGCTGCAACATCTTCTCGACCCAGGATCACGCGGCCGCGGCGGTGGTCGTCGGCCGTCCGGAGACCGGCGGCACGCCGGAGGCGCCGAAGGGAACGCCGGTGTTCGCGTGGAAGGGGGAGACGCTCGCCGAGTACTGGTGGTGCACGGTCGAGGCCCTGAAGTGGCCCGACGGCAGCGGACCGTCGCTCATCGTCGACGATGGCGGCGACGCGACCCTGTTTGTCCACAAGGCGAAGGAATTCGAGTTCGACGGAGTGGTCCCCGCGTTCAAGCCGGAGAGCGAGCCCGAGGAATGGGGCGTGATCCTCGACACGCTCCGCAAGGAGCTCAAGGCCAGCTCGGGGCTTTGGACGAAGATCGCCGATGGCATCAAGGGCGTCAGCGAGGAGACCACGACCGGTGTTCACCGCCTCTACGAGATGACCGCGGCGGGCACGCTGCTCTTCCCGGCGATCAACGTCAACGACTCGGCAACCAAGAGCAAGTTCGACAACTTGTATGGTTGCCGCCACTCGCTGATCGACGGCCTGAACCGTGCCAGCGACGTGATGCTTTCGGCCAAGGTCGCCGTCGTGTTCGGTTACGGTGACGTCGGCAAAGGCTGCGCCCAGGCGCTCAAGGGCCAGGGCTGCCGCGTGATTGTCACCGAGATCGATCCGATCTGCGCGCTGCAGGCGGCGATGGAAGGCTACCAGGTGACGACGCTCGATGACGTCATCGCGACGGCCGACATCTTCATCACCGCGACCGGCAACAAGAACATCCTCACCGTGGATCACATGAAGCGGATGAAGGACAAGGCGATTGTCGGCAACATCGGCCACTTCGACAACGAGATCGACATGGCCGGGCTCGCCAAGAGCGGCGCGAAACGCGTCAACGTCAAGCCGCAGTACGACGAGTGGGTGTTCCCGGCGCAAGGCGGACGTTCCGAGCACAGCATCCTGGTGCTCGCCGAAGGGCGGCTGCTGAACCTCGGGTGCGCGACGGGCCATCCGAGCTTCGTGATGTCCTCGTCGTTTACCAACCAGGTGGTGGCGCAGCTCGATCTGTACTTCAGCACCACCGGCCGTGAGACGCTGTCGGGTACGGTCTACGACGCGAAGCGCGTCTACATCCTGCCGAAGAAGCTGGACGAGATGGTCGCGCGACTGCACCTGGACAAGCTTGGCGTGAAGCTGACGAAGCTCTCGCAGGAGCAGGCCGACTACATCGGCGTGCCGGTGGACGGGCCGTTCAAGGCCGCGCACTACCGCTACTGAGACGTCCACACCGATGCCGCTGCCGTCCGCCAGCCCGCGGACGGCAGCGAGCCTCGCCGACCGTACCCCAGGTTCCGCCCGACGCCAGTTCCCGAACCTCTGGGTGCTATAGTCGTCGCCAGATGCACGTAACGGTGAAGCCTCGCGCCTTCGCGCTGGTGCTGGCCGCGGTCGTGACCTGCCTCACCCTCGCCGATGCGGCAGTCCTCTGGGTAAAGTTCCGGCTCCACCACGACTACCTGTTCGGCCTGACACCGTTCTTCGACTTCAACCGCGAAGGCAACCTGCCGGCCTTCTATTCGGCGTGCGCGCTGCTGGTCGCCGCCGGCTTGTTCCTGATCGTCGCCGCCGACGCACGGCAGCGGGCGGACCGCTGGTACCGGCACTGGCTCGGACTCGGGCTGATCTTCCTGTACATGGCGATCGATGAAGCGGCGGAGATACACGGGCTGCTGACGAACGTGATCGCCAGCATGGTAGAGACCTCCGGACCGCTGCTCTTCGCGTGGGTGATTCCGTACGCGCTGCTCACGCTGCTGTTCGGTATCGTCTACGTGCCGTTCACGGTGGCGCTCCCGCCGCGAATCCGTACCCTGTTCGTCCTTGCCGGCGTGGTCTTCGTGGCGGGCGCGCTCGGCATGGAGATGTTTGGCGGCGCGATCGTGTCGGCCCACGGCGGCGTCGGTGGCGGGGGGCTGGAGTACTGGGCGCACGCCGTCGAATACACGATCGAGGAAGCGCTGGAAATGGCGGGGATCGTACTCCTCATCTACGCGCTGCTCTTCCACATCGCGGCGCAAAACATCATCGTCACGCTGCGTGTCGTCGATGACTGATTCGGGGGAGTGATGGATGCGGGCGCGAACGTCGAGGTCCTGACCACCCTGACTGCGCTGGAGGCGCTGGCGCCGGAGTGGACGGCGCTCGCCGCCGGGTCGGACCTGCCAATGCTCAGCCACGCCTGGGTCATGGCCTGTTCGCTGACACTGTGCGCCGCCCAGGCGTTGCGGGTCATCACCGTTCGGCAGCGCGGCGCGCTCGTCGCAGCCGCGCCGCTAGCGCAGGCGGACAGTACGGGGGCCAGCCGGCTGGAGTTGGTTGGGGCAACCGCGCTCTACGAGCCGTCCGGGGTTTTGTACCAGAGCGGGGAGGCACTGGCGATGCTGCTCCGGGCCATGCTCTCGCTCGGCCAGCCGTTCGTCCTGTCGCGGATTCCGTTCACCCCGCAGGTCAACGCGATGTTCTCCGCGGCCGCTCGTCATCGCGCATTGCTGGTGTTGAGTCGCATCAACGGCACACTGGCGGTGCCGATCGACTCGAGCTGGGAGGCGTATCTGGCCACGCTGTCGACGCACCGGCGTTACGATCTGCGCCGGGCCTGGCGCCGGGCGGAGGAGGGCGGAAAGGTAGCGGTCCGGGTGCTCAGTCCGCGGTCCGACGAGATCGAAGGCCTGATGCGCGAGTTCGTCCGAATCGAGGCGTCCGGGTGGAAGGGGCGAAACGGATCGAGCTTGCAGCAGCGGCCGCACCTGCGGGCGTTCTTCGAGCAGTACGGCACGCTTGCCGCGGCCGCCGGTAGCTTGCGCCTCAGCTTCCTCGACGTCGGCGAGACGCCGATCGCGGCCCAGTTCTCGGTCGAGTACGCCGACCGGCTCTGGGTTCTCAAGATTGGCTACGACGAAACCTGGAGCCGATGTTCCCCCGGGTGGCTGCTCCTCGCCGAGACGATGCGCGTGGCGTTCGCGCGGCGCCTGCGCTCGTACGAGTTCCTTGGAATCGACGAGTCGTGGCTGCACGGGTGGCGAACTGTCTCCAGGGAGTTCCGGACCGTCGCCTGCTATCCGGCGTCGGTTGACGGAGTGTACGGCCTCGCCGCGGACTCGTTCGCACGGCTCAGGGCGCGCCTCACCCGCGCCCGCTCGCACTGACCGCTGTCCGCTCAGCGGCCGAGACGCGCGGCAACGCGGCGTGCGGCTTGCACCCACGCGGCGCGAGCCCTGGACACCAGCCGCTCCTGGTTTACGACCGAGATTCGCGTCGACTGCAACTCCTCGGTCGCGAACAGCGACTTCGTGAGATTGGCGCCTGCCATCAGGTCGATCACTCCTGCGCCGTACTCCGTGGCTTCGCGTTCGATCAGGCCGGCGAGGACGAGACTGCCGGGGTGATAGCGATCTGCTGAGGGATCCATCGCGTTGAGATAGGTGAAGGTGGTACCGCCGCAGTGCAGCGTGACGATGTAAGCAGCGACGCGATCCCCAATCGTCAACCAGTGCGTGCGGGCGCTTCCGCGCTCAGTCGCCCAGTCGATCAGGCTCCAGAAAACGGCTTCGTCCTGCGGGCTGTCGAACGGTGAATTTCGTGCCCGGCCGGCCGATCGCACCTGGTCCTGGCGCGCGCGGTGAAGCGCCGCCGCGCTCTGTCTCGATGCGAGTGGAACGCCCGGCGTGACGTCGTGCCGAACCGCCAGACCGTCGGCGGCCGCGCGCGACAGGCCGCGATCGATCATCCGCAGCAGTCGTTTGCTCCGGCCGGCCCAGTAGCGATCCCAACCTCCGTCGAGGCGAACACGAGGTGTGGTCAGCCGCTCGCGCTCGGCACTGAGCCCCGAAAGCCTGTCGCCGAGAACTTTCACGCTGGGGCAGGCGTCCCTCACCGACCGCAGATCCAGCTGATCCCACGCAAGCTGAGAGATGCCGTCGGCGAGTGCGCTCATGATCCGCGGCCGCTCGTGCGCGTCTTCGCTCGCGAAGAGGAATGCCGGCATCCAGTTGGCGAGCTCGTCGCCGGTTCCGCCGACGAAGCCGAGCAGCCGCCGTCGCGCCTGAGTCCAGCTCCTGGTGACGAGCACGAGCGGCGCCAGCCCGACCAGCGCGTCACCCTGCTCGGCGATCACGAAGGCCATCGTGCCGCCGAGACGCCGGTGATAGTACGGCCACGCGCGTTCCAGCCAACCGATCTCGTAGAACACCCCGGCGTCCCCAGCCCCGCGCACCAGTGCGTCGTAGCGGGGCCCGAGCTCCGTCAGGCCGGCAACCGACTCGATCAGTCGCGTCTGGATGGTCACGGCGTGTGGACCGCCTGCCGCCGGCGGCCGCGAACGGCATCGCTGAACAGGCGCCACAGGATCCGGGGGTCGCGGCGTGCCGCCGACGCCGCGTACGGCAGCCAGGCGCGGCCGTATGGCACATAGATCCGCACGGGCACCGCCAGGCGTTCGGCCACATCGAGAACTGGACCGGAGGGCAGCCCGAAAAGCAATTCGAGCTCTGTCGGTGTCTCGGCGGCGAGGAGCATCCGAAGCGATCGCTCGGCGAGATCGGGATCGTGAGTGGCGACTGCCACGTGAGCCGCGCGTCCGGCGAGACGTTCGACCAGAGTCAGGAAGCCGCGTCGTGGTTCGACCGGTTGTCCTGGATCGTCCCACTGCCCCTTGACGATCCGGATGCGCAGTCCGAGTGCGATGGCGCGATCGGCATCGGCAGGGCTTCGGCCAAACTTTGCCGGCAGCGTGCAGCCGAGCGCCACGCCGGTTACCGACAGTTGTTCGATGTGCGCGAACACCGCCGGCTGGTGTTCAGCCGCTAGCGAGTCGAAGTGCAGGCCTATCCCACGCTCGCCGCATCGGGCCGCGACGGCGTCGGTGAGCTCTTGCGAGAGGCCGAGGGCGGGCGCCTTGATCGAGACATAACCAGGAAGCCCGGCGGCGGCCAGCGAGTCGACCGCTTCGAGGTAGGCCGCGCAGACCTGCCGCGGATCCTCACCCGTGTCGTTCCAGTAGGCCAGCGTGCTGCTTGACCCGCCGCGCTGGAGCGCGACGGCGCAGGCAATGGCGTCGGTCACGCGTGGGCCGGTGATGTAGGGCCGGGCCGCGCGCCCGACAATGGCGCGAAGCAACGCTTTCAGCGGGTTCACCGGTGCGCGATCCACGCGGATACGCGCGGATTATACCGGGCGGCACGATCCTGCACCATGCGGAGCGATCTGGCCGACGGCGCCGATCGACTAGAATCGTCGTCGCCGGCCTGGTGTTCAAGGTGAGCGCTCCACATCCGCGCGTCAGCGTGATCATCCCGACCTACAATCGGGCGGGATTGATCAGCCAGGCGATCGACAGCGCGCTGCGGCAGACCTTCGGCGATCACGAGGTTATCGTGGTGGACGATGGGTCCACCGACGAGACGGCGGCAGTGGTTCGCGCCTATGGCGATCGCGTCCGCTACGTCTGGACACCCAACGGCGGCGCCGGCCACGCCCGGAATGTCGGCATGGCGCACGCGCGCGGCGACTATCTGACCTTTCTCGATTCCGACGATCTGTTGTATCCCTACGCGCTTGATGTGAGTACGCGGCTGCTGGCGCGATTTCCTTCGGTCGCGATGGTCTGCTCGGAGGTGACGGGGTTCGACGACCACGGATTCGTCGATCGCTACCACATGAAGCGCTATCACGCGCCGACCTACCGGAAGCCGGGCCTGACCTACGACACGATCTTCCCGTCGAGTGTGCAGCTCCTCGAGACCGGCGCCATTCCGAACGAGCTGTTGCGCGACGACCCGACCCTGGCGACTCGGCGCGCGTACTACGGCAACGTCTACGATTCGTACCTGGTCGACATCGTGCTGTTTCAGAACAGCTCGATGGTGCGCCGCGAGGTGATCGACGCGCTCGGCCCGCGCAATGAGCAGCTCTTCTGCTACGAGGAGCTCGACTACCTGGTCAGGCTGTCACGCGGCCACGACGTGCTGTTTGCCGACGTGCCCACCTACAAGCTGCGCTATCACCCCGATCAGCTTTCGACGACCGCCGGGCGCAACGGCCGGGCAGTCTGGCTCCGCAAGCAACGTGAGCTGCTGCGGGTGATGAAACGTCACATCGTGGCCGATTCCGTCTACTACGAGAAGCACAAGCCGCGCCTCGAACGGCGGCTTGCGGAACTTCACCGCGCGGTCGCGGTACCGCTGCTGCTCGCCGACGGGAGCACGCCGAGCCGGCATCGCAGCGGCCGTTCCGCTCGCGTGTATCTGGAGCGCTGCCGCAGGCTTGGGCATCGAGCACCGGGACTCTGGCTGGCGAGCTTCGCTCCGCCCGCGTTACGGCGGCTGGCGGTGACTATTGTCGAAGACGTCCGGCTCGAAGGCGTAAAGGGTCTTCTGCGCCGTGGCGTCAATCGGCTGTGGCGGAAACTCGGTCGGCGGCAGGCACGCGGACAGCAGGCGGCTGCCCAGGGCGCGACCGACTAGGGCCGCAACGCTCTCATTGACCGCGCAGGCGGTACCACAACGCGCCGACCCACTCGCGCATGGCGAGATCCGACGCCTGCAGATGGAACGGCGACAACGTCCAGCTCGCCTGGGCCACTCGTTGCGGCAGCTGATGATCGGTCGGCGCCGGGATTGGCTCCAGGCCGCGAGCGGCAAACGCCGCCATCGTCCGCGGGAGATGCCCCGCCGAGGTAACGAGGAAAAAGCGGTTGGTGCCGAGCAGCCGTTGCACGTTGGTCGCGCTGGCGGCCGTATTGATCGCGTCGGTGTCGAGCGTCACGCGTTCGGATGGAACGCCGAGGGCGACCACCAGTGCACCCATCACCTCGGTCGTCGGCGACGACCCGGTGACGATCACGCGGCAGTCCTGGCACTTGCGCCACAGCAGCACGCCTTCGACGATGCGATACAAGGCGGAGGGATTCGGCCGATCGCTCAGCGACATGTTGGGGTCGTCGGCGGCGTAGGCGGCGAGAATGACGATGGCCTGCGCCGGCGGCGGATCGTCGGGGATACGAGGGAACGCGTACTCGAGCGGGCTCATTACCCCGGTGGCCGTCTTGCCGGACGAGAAGACCGCGAGCACGGCGATGGCCGAAACAAGCATGAGCATGCCGGTTCGACGCGTGCGGAGCGGGAACAGAAAAAGGATGCCGGCGGCCGCCAACAGGAAACCGAGCTGCGACGGCAGCACGAGCGAGCCCAGGATTTGGACCATACAGCGTGGAAGGATAGCAGCCGCGGATCAACGGAGCCCTATCCCTCAGGCGCGGCGCCGGAGGGAAGGTAGACTTACGGTGATGGTCGTCCCGGCCGCGTCACCCGCGCAGCACCCGTCCGCACGGCGTCGAGCGCGCACGGTATCCGGAGCGCTGGTCCTGCTGGCCGGCGTCGCGTCGGCGTGGGCCGGACTCGTGGCGCAACGGATGGACGCGTTCGTCGACTCGCGCCATCACCCGGCGATCGCCTATGGGCGCGGGACGATCGATACGCCGATCGCGGCGCTGAACGCGCGGATCGCCGCCGGGCAGGGGACGCTGCCGTTCGACGAGCAGACCGGTTACCTCAAGGCAACGCTGGCGGCGCTGGACATCTCGCCCGATTCGCAGGTGCTCGTCTACTCGCCGACCAGCTTCCAGGCGAGCAAGATCACGCAGCAGAATCCCCGAGCCATCTACTTCAACGACACCGTCGCGGTGGGCTGGATTCGCGGGGCCGAACTGCTGGAGGTGACCGCGCAGGATCCGCGGCACGGGACCATCTTCTACACGCTTGGGCAGGCACGCGGGGAGACGCCGCAGTTCAACCGCCAGGAGCAGTGCGTGTCGTGCCACTTGACCTGGGACACGCTGGGCGTCCCCGGCCTGACGGTGCGGACGACCTACCCGCGCAAGGCGGGGGAGTTCGTCAACGGCGGCCCCGTGGATCATCGCCGGCCGATTGCGGAACGGTGGAGCGGCTGGTTCGTCACCGGCGCGAGGGTGCCGTCGAAGCACATGGGAAACCGGTCGCTCCTCGAGCCGGCTCCGCCAGAGGGCGGTCCGCCGCAGCTGACGTCGGTGAGCGAACAGTTCGACGCCACGGGCTACCTTCGCACGACCAGCGACATCGTCGCCTTGATGCTGCTCGAGCATCAGACGCAGGCCGCGAACCTGATGACGTGGGCAGGATGGGAGGCGCGGCTGGGTGATGCGAGCCGGACGCAGGCGGCGGCCGAGGCACTGGCCGACTATCTGTTCTTCGTCGGCGAGGCGCCGCTGACCGAGCCGATCGCCGGCACTGACGCGTTCGTTGCCGCGTTCACGGCCCGCGGTCCGCGCGATCCGCGCGGGCGCTCGCTGCGTGACCTGCGGCTCGCCGGCCGGCTGATGCGCTATCCGCTCAGCTACATGATCTACACGCCGATGTTCGACGGGTTGCCCGCCGCAGCGGCCGAGATTGTGCGCGAGCGTCTGACGGCAGTGCTGAGCGGCCGCGATCAGTCGCCGAAGTACGCGCATCTCACTGCCGCCGATCGTCAGGCGCTTACCGAGATTCTCCGCGACACCAAGCCTTCACTCTTTCCGCCGTCTCAGTAACGGGGAAGGTCCTCGTACAGATTTGTCGGGGACTGTCCCCGAAGACAATCGAAGACGGGGACTGTCCCCCTGTGCGCGGTACAGTAGAAGCTGCGATGCGCGCTCGGGGACTGTTCGCGATAGTTGCGATCGGGTTGACGGCTAGCCTCGCCTCGGCCGTCGCGCAGCGGCCCGGCGCATTCGGCGGCGCCCGCGACGTGCCGGCGATCGCTTACAGCACCGCGCCGGTGAACGACGCGGTGGCGGCCCTCGACCGGAAGCTCGCCTCCGGCGCCGCGACCCTGGCGTTCGATTCCTCCGGCAGCGGCTATCTGCGTGCCGTCCTCGACGCCCTCAAAGTCCCGGTGTCGTCCCAGATGCTCGCCTTCGCCGAAACCAGCCTTCAGGCGAGCAAGATCCGCCGCGACAACCCCCGCGCCGTGTATTACAACGATACCGTCTCGGTGGCGTGGATTCGGGGCAGTGATTTGCTCGAGCTCGCGGCACAGGACCCGAAGCAGGGCGTGATCTTCTACACCCTGACCCAGGCGCCCGGCGCGGCGCCGCGCTTCGAGCGCAACGACACCTGCCTGGCCTGCCATCTCTCGTGGGACACGCTCGCGGTGCCCGGGTACGTGCTTCAGACTGTGTTCCCGCGAGTCAGCGATCGCGACTACGCCGAAGGCGGCTTCGTCGACGACCGGACGCCGATCGAGGACCGGTGGGGCGGCTGGTTCGTCACCGGCAGCCAGGTGCCCGCGCGGCACAAGGGCAATCAGCCGACGCTCCAGCCGAAGCTGCGCAGCGGGCCCGCGCAGAAGCTCGCCACCGTCCAGGGCGAGATCGACACCTCCGGGTACCTCACTCCGCACAGCGACGTGACGGCGCTTCTCGTTTTCGATCACCAGGTCCACGCCGCAAACCTGCTGACGCGGCTCAACTGGGAAGCGCGCGCCGGAACGCCCGCCACTGTTGAAGAGGCTGTCAGCGACCTCGTCGATTATCTGCTGTTCGTGGACGAAGCGCCGGTTCCAGGACGGGTCGCCGGGACGTCGGGATTTGCCGCGGCATTCATGGCCGAAGGGCCGCGGGATTCGAAGGGCCGCTCGCTCCGCGATCTGAAGCTCGAGGGACGGCTGATGCAGTTCCCGCTCAGCTACATGATCTACACGCCGATGTTCGACGCGCTCCCGGACGCGGCGGGCACGCGCGTGCGGAAGCGCCTGGCGGCAGTGCTGACCGGCGCGGACACCCGTCCGAAGTACGCGCACCTGACGCCGTCGCTTCGCACGGCGATCACCGAGATTCTGCGGGACACCAGACCGGGGCTGTTGCCAGGGATTTGACGAAGGTCAAGGCAAAAGGCAGAAGGCAGAAGGCAAAAGGCAAAAGGCAAAAGGCAAGAGGCAAAAGGCAGAAGGCAAAAAGCAAAGCGCCGGAGACAGCCGTGCGGCCGACTTCCGGCGCTTCGAGCTTGATCCGCAGGCGACCTTAGTGTCCCGCGGTGCGACGCGGCTGCGCCGGCAGCGTGCCCTTGTTGGCGATCGCCTTGTTGATGGCCTCGACCGTCTTCTCGGCGCGGAAGGCGACGATCTGCTTCGCCCACGCGGTGTTCTTGGCCTTGTTGGAGACATCCACGCCGTTGATCGACGCCTTGCCGGCCTTGACGCGCGCGTCGTAGCGGACCGAGTTCGGGTCGTCGATGAACATGTTGAGCGTGATGATCGGATCGTCGTGCATGTTCTCGGCCTTGGTGTCCTTGATGCCGTTGCCCTCCATGTACTTCGCCACGCTCGCGTAGTCGTAGTACTCCTGGATGTGGGCGATCAGCGTCGAGCCGCCCCACTTCTTGTTCAGGTCTTCCGCCACGGTGCGCTGGCCGGCCTGGTTGCCGCCGCTGTCGCCGATGAAGAAGATCTGCTTGAAGCCGGCCTGCTTGAGCGACGACGCAGTGTCGGTTAGGAGCGCGCGGAAGGTGTCTTCGCGCAGGCTGATGGTGCCCGGCGTGGTCATGTGCCCGGTCGGCGGATCGATGTCGCCCTCGGGCACGTGCTTGATCACCGGGGCGCACAGCGCGTTCCCCATCTTGCGGGCGATGGCTTCGCAATTGGCGTGGAGCACGTAGTTGTGCTTCCCGAGTGCCAGCCACGGGCCGTTCGGCTCGAACCCTCCGGTCGGGATGATGACGGTGGTCTTGCCGGCGGCCATCGCGTCGCGCACGTCCATCCAGGTCATCTCTTCGAGCCACACCGTATCGACCTTGGGCAGCGGATTCGCAGTGTCCTTGCAGTTGTACGGGTTCTGCGCGCAGTCGCCGCCGCCCATCGATCGCGGATCGGGCGCCTGCCGCTGTCCTCCCTGCTGGGCCGCTGCGAATACCCCGGCCGCCACCACGATCGTTGCCACGCCAAGCAGCGTCTTGTTCATCGGTGATTCTCCGGAATCAGTTCGCGTCCAATTACAGTCCAGGCTTCGTCGGCGCCGCTGGTCCCAGCTTGGCGCGGAACGATCCATCGTCGTAGCGCTCGCGATACGCGGTGTGACAGGTCTGGCACATCTTGCCGAGACTTGTCGTCGTGGTTTTCACCTCGTCCCATTTGCCCGCGGCGGCCGCGACGTCGATCGATTCGGCGATCTTGCGGGCGTCCTGCGCCCAGCCGATCGCGTCGGCCTTGCCGTGCGGCTTGAAGAACGCTTCGGTGGTGGCGAACGCCTGCTTGAGCGTCGCGGCCTGTTCCTGCGCGCCCTTCTGATCCGACTTCTCGATGATGCCGCGGAAGGCGCCGTTGGCCGCGCCAACCTTCTGCATCACCTTCTGGAAGGCTTCCTCTTCGGCCGTCATCTTCGGCGGGAGCCGCCGCGCGACGTCGTTCATCGCCGCGTTGATCACGTTGGTGGCGACAATCGCCGGCTTGCCGGTCCACTTCGCGAGCGCGTCGGGAGTGAACCCGGTCAACCGATCTTTCACCTTGGCGTCATTCGGATCGAACTTGACGACCTCGCCAATCACCGTCACGTAGGTGTTGAGCTCGATCGGCTCGTTGAGCCGCGGAGCCAGCACCAGGACGTCCTGGCCGGTGCTCTTGGTCTTGTCCTGGTCCACCGAGAACGCGGTCGGCGACAGCGTCTGGTCCACGATCGCCATCAACGTCACGTTCTCGCCGTAGAAGTTGTCCGGCTTGGCGGCGAGGGTCGTCGAGACGAGCGGGACGAGCGGCTTCTGCGGGGGCGCGGCGGGCTGCTGCCCGGCGGGCGTCTGAGGCTTGGCGCCGGCGGCCGGCTGCTGCTCGCCTCCGGCGGGCTTCTGTCCGCTGCCCGCGGGCGCCTGCGCACCACCCTGCGGGGCGGCAGGCTTGGCTCCGGCGGCGGGCGGTGTCTGTTGCGCCCGCGGCGTGGCGACGGTGACGGCGAGGCCCAGCGCAGCGACGGTCAAGAGCGCGTGACCTGTGCGGCGACGGACGGAAGTGGCGCGTGACATGACCTTCAAACCTCCTGTGGCAGTCGGCGGACACACCAGCTGGCATCCGACCGTCAGCCGATCTGACGCATTGTAGGCGAAAGCCCGGCAGGGTGGACGGTCTCGCCTTGTCATCGTTTGTCAACGGGGCACTGGCTGCGCCTTGCCGGGAGCGGCTTCGCGGACTCCGGGAGCGAAAGACGATCGGGAGGGGATTTTGCGGGAGGGACTGGCAAAAGACCTCAAGGCTTCAAGACAAGACCCCAAGACCCCCAGACCTCAAGACCCCAAGACCTCACGACCCCAAGCCCCGCACTACAATGCCCTGACCTTTCGGAGGCCCGCATGAAGTCCCGTCTATTCGCCATCCTCGCCACCCTCGCCGTGACCGTGTCGCCGGCGCTCGGCCAGACCCAGCCGTCGCCGACCCAGCCGCGGACAGCGTCGGTCAACACCGGCCCGCGCGTTGACGTCGCCACGATGCCGCGACCGATCGACATGCACGACAGCGTCTGGATCGAGGACTTGACGATGCTGGAGGTCCGAGACCTGCTGAAGGCGGGCAAGACCACAGCAGTAATCCTGACCGGCGGCATCGAGGAGAACGGGCCTTACCTCACCACCGGGAAGCACAACAACGTCCTCCGCGCCCAGGGCGAGTCGATTGCGCGGGCGCTCGGCACCGCTCTGGTCGCGCCGATCGTGACTCTCGAGCCCGGCAACCCCTCTCGGCCGAACCTGTCGCCCGGAACGGTCGTCCTCTCGCAGGCGACCTACCGCGCCGTGCTCACCGACATGGCCACGAGTCTCCGCTCACAGGGTTTCACCGACGTCGTGCTGCTTGGCGATAGCGGAGGCAACCTGAAGGGCATGCAGGAAGTAGCGACGACCCTCAACGCCGAATGGAAGGGACAGGGCTACGTGCACTTCATTCCCGAGTACTACAACTACGGCGACGTCGAGAAGTTCGAAGAGGAGCAGCTCGGCATCCACGAGACGCTCGAGGGATACCACGACGACTACTACATCACCTCGATCATCGCGACCGTGGACACCGACGGCATCCGCATGCCGGAGCGCCGCAAGGCGGGGAAGTTCACGATCAACGGCGTTCCGCTCGACCCGATCGAGAAGACCGTCTCCAACGGACTGCGCATCGTGCAGTTCCGCACCGACGTGACGGTTGCGGCAATCCGGAAATCGATGGCGGCCAAGGCCGCGCCAAGCGCAGGAAAGTAGGTGCCCATGCGAAGCCTGGGAAGAATCGGCATGGCCGCACTGGTTGCGGCGATCGCGGCGGTCCCGGCCGCAACCTACCTGGGCGCAGGCGGCCTGCCGTGCGATCTCCCGGCCCTGGCGGCGAAAGCGCCCGCGGGTACGACGATCACGAAAGTGACGCCGGTGGCGGCGACAGGCGAACGCGGGCGTCACTGCCTGGTGGATGGCAACGTTCGTTCGTCAGGTAATGCCGTCAACTTCCGCATTGCCCTGCCCGAGACGTGGAACGGCAAGTTCCTGTTCCTTGGCGTTGGCGGTCTGGGTGGCACCATCGCGAACCTGGAGCCGGGTCTCGCGAAGGGCTATGCGACCGCGTCCACGGACACCGGACACCTCGCCAGCGACCAGGACTGGGCGTCGAACCGCGAAAAGGAGATCGACTACGGCCATCGCGGCACGCACGTCGCGACCGTCGCCAGCAAGGCGGTGACGCAGGCCTTCTACGACAAGGCGCCGGAGTACGCCTACTTCAACGGCTGCTCCAATGGCGGCCGCCAGGCGCTCATGGAAGCGCAGCGTTACCCGGACGACTTCAACGGCATCATCGCCGGCGACCCGGCGACCGGGACGCCGATGCAGGTCGGCCGCGCGGTCGTGTATCAGAAGATGCTTGCCTCGCCAGACAGCTATCTCACGGCCGATGCTATCGAGCTCGTGTCCAAAGCGACGCTGGCGGCGTGCGACAAGGCGGACGGCCTCGAGGACGGGCTGATTACGGACCCACGCCCGTGCCATTTCGATCCGTCAGCACTCGCATGCACGCCGGGTGCGGCTGCCGGCACCTGCCTCACCAGCGGACAGCTCGCGGTCGTCAAGCAGGTATACGAAGGCCTGCGAACGAAGAGCGGGGAAGTGGTGGCGTACGGGTTTCCACCGGGGCACGAGGGTGGCAGCACCGGCTGGAAGCAGTGGATCACCGGCCCGGAACAGCCGGCGGCACAGAGCGGCGGAGCCCTCGCCTACACCGGCAAGGCGCTGCCCGCCGGTTACGGCCTGATGGATTTCAATTTCAAGTTCCTGTCGCTCGACACCGACGATCCCGCGTACGACTGGCGCAAGTTCGATGCGGACCGCGATCTGCCGCGGATGCGGACGATGACCGAGATCCTCAGTCCAGCGGATCCGGATCTCAGGCCGTTCATGAATCACGGCGGCAAACTGCTCATGTATCACGGGTGGTCCGATCCGGGTATCAGCGCGCTGGGAACGCTGGCCTATCACGACGCGGTCGTGAAGACGATCGGCAGCCAGGTCATCGCCGACAGGTTCCTCCGGACGTACTTCATACCGGGAATGCACCACTGCGGCGGCGGTCCGGGAGTGAACCAGTTCGACATGCTGACGGCGATGGAGAACTGGGTCGAGCGGAAGATGACGCCCGAGCTGATCGTGGCTTCGCGCGTCGTGGACGGAAAGACGGTGCGGACCCGTCCGCTCTGCGCGCATCCGGGGGTGGCTCGTTACCGCGGGACCGGGAACGTCGATGATGCGGCGAGCTTCACCTGCACCATGCAGTAGCGCGCCGAGCCTGGACTGAATGCAGGCCATGCCGGCGTTGCCACCAGATGCCCACATCGGCGAGGTCAGCCTCACCATCGCCGATCTCGATCGCTCGGTCGCGTTCTACACCGAGGTCCTCGGGTTCGAGCTGCGCGACCGCGAGTCGTCGCGGGCGGCGCTTGCGCCGGCAGGCGGGAGAGTCCTGATCCGTTTGACCGAGCTGCCTGGCGCGCGTCCTCGAGCGAGGCGGACCAGCGGTCTGTATCACTTCGCGGTGCTGGTCCCGGATCGCGCGGCTCTCGGACGTTCGCTGCGCCAACTCGCGGCCCGGCGCTGGCCGCTCACCGGCGCGTCGGATCACCTTGTCAGCGAGGCCCTCTATCTCGACGATCCCGATGGCCTCGGCATCGAGATCTATCGCGATCGCCGCCGTGACGAATGGACCATGGAAGCGGGGGAAGTGGTCATGGCGACCGAGCCGCTGGACCTCGACGCGATCGCCGGGTCGCCAGGCGCCGAACGACCGTGGACCGGCCTCGACGCCGGCACGATCATGGGACACGTCCACCTGCACGTGCCCGATCTCGCGGCGGCAGAGGAGCGCTACTGCGCGAACATCGGCTTTACGCCGATGCTGCGCCGCTACTCGGGCGCGTTATTCGTCGCCGCCGGCGGCTATCACCACCATCTCGGCTTGAACGTGTGGGCCGGCCGCGGCGCGCCCCCGCCCCCGTCCGGGACGGCGGGTCTCAGCGCGTTCACGATCGAGGCGCGAACGCTGCCGCCTCGAGAGCTCGCCGACGAGGCCACCGGCGTGACGGTGCAATGCGTAACGACGGGATGACCGGGAGCTCGACTGATCTGGATCTGCAACTGCCCGACCGGCGGCTCCGCGGCCGCTGGATCGGCGCGGCTCCGACGCGTCATGACGCGTACGCACCGACGTTGGTGTTCCTGCACGAGGGACTCGGATCGGTCGAGTTGTGGCGCAGCTTTCCGGCCGTGTTGTGCGCCCGGACTGGCTTGCGCGGGTTCGCGTTCGATCGCACGGGATACGGCCGATCGAGCGCCTGGCCGTCGCCACCGGGCCCGGCTTACATGGACGTCGAAGGCGATGTCGTGCTCCCGCAGGTCCTCGACGCCGCCGGTATCCAGGCCTGCCTTCTCATCGGGCACAGCGATGGCGGCACCATCGCGCTCGATTTCGCATCGGCGCAGCCGCCGCTCTTGCGTGCGGTGGTGACGATCGGCGCGCACGTCTTCAACGAACCGCGCACCGTCTCGAGCATCTGGCAGGCTCGTGAGGCGTTCGTCACCGGCGACCTGCGCGCGCGGCTGGCCAGGTATCACGGCGACAACGTGGACGACGCGTTCTGGCTGTGGGCGAACTCGTGGCTCACGCCCGGCTTCGAACCGATGAACGCCTCGAAGCGGCTGCCGCGGGTGCGTGTTCCGGTGCTGGCCGTCCAGGGCGCGCAGGACGAATACGGAACCGTCGGCCAGCTGCACGCCATCTCCCGCGGCGTGTACGGCCGCTGCGAAACGCGCCTGATGCCGGGGTGCGGACACGGGCCGCACCTCCAGGACGAGCCGCGGATGGTGGAGGCGATCGCCCGCTTCATCGAGACGCTCTGGCGCGGGCCGGCGACGGGAGCGGCGCGAGCCACGCGAGCGGTCCTGCTCGCGGCCGCCGGCCTGCTGACTGCGTCCCCGGTGCTCGCCGCGCAGGTAGACGCGTGCACCGCGGCGGTCGATCCGATCTTCGCGGAGGCCCGTGCTGACGAAAGTCGGGCTGACGACCCGGCTGCCGCGGTGAGATTGCGCAGTGCAGCCGACCAGAATCGCAGCTGCGCAGATTTGGAGCTCGCGGCCCTCGCCGTCGAAGGCTGGGTCGAAGGCCGCCGGCTGGCACTCGTCGGCGGGGCGCCCGACCAGTTGACGCGTATCGGCGGCATCCTGACCCGGGTCGCCGAGTTTCGCGCCACGCGCGTGGCGACGAGCCTCGTCTCGCAGCAGGCCACCTACGCCGAGGCCGTCTCTCGTGCAGCCGTCGCCGCGGCCCAGGACGAACGCGACGAGATGCAGCTGTATCTTGCGCATGCGCGGCCGCTGGCCGAGTCGCTGCGGCTCGCACACCGCGATCCCTGGCCGCTTCCGATCGAGCTCATCGAAGCAGAGCTCTGGCTCGAGGTCGATCGTTTTGCCGAAGCGCGGGCTGCGTTCGCTCGCGTGACCGACCCGGGTCTGGCCGCTCGGGTCGGCCTTGGCCGCGGCCAGGTGATGGAGCGGCTCGACGACGCCGCGGAGGCGTGCGCCGCGTACCGGCATGCGGCCGCCGGAGGGCTGGCCCCGCCGGCCACGGAACGGGCCTGGCTCGCGCTCACCCGCCTGAAGTGCCCGAGGTAGACCGCGTGCCCCGTTACCGTCCGGAGGTGCTCGAGGAGCTGGCTGGGCACGGCCTTCGCCCCCGACGCGACACACCGGCTTTACGGCTTCGCGAGCAAATCAACGACCTGTATCGCTTCGAGATCCGTACGCTCCGCGATCGGTGCCGCGCCGGTGAGTTCCCGACCTCGGAGCTGCCCGCTCGTGTTGTCGAGCTGCGCAAGCGGTACATGCTGTTGTCGATCCCGGTTGCGACGTGGATCGAGCCGGAGTAGATTTTCCACATGCAGCGGATCACGGTTCCATACGTCAGGGACGAGCGCGGCGGGCCGCTCCGGGAGGCCACGTGGGACGAGGCCCTGGCCAAGGCGGCGAGCGGCCTGGCTCGGGTGCGGGACGCACACGGCGGCCAGGCATTCGGGTTGTTCAGCTGTTCGAAGAGCACCAACGAGATGAACTTCGCGGCGCAGAAGTTCGCGCGCGTCGTGATGGGCTCGAACAACATCGACAGCTGCAATCGAACGTGACATGCCCCTAGCGTCGCCGGTCTGGCGACCGTATTCGGCATGGGCGGCGGGACGAGCTCGTACCAGGAGATCGAAGAGACGGACTGCATCCTGCTGTGGGGTTCCAACGCCCGCGAAACGCACCCGATCTTCTTCCACCACCTGCTCAAGGGGTTGAAGCACGGCGCGCGGATGTTCGCCATCGATCCGCGCCGGACCACGTCCGCGCAGTGGGCCGACGTGTGGGTTGGGCTCGACGTCGGCACCGATATCGCGCTCGCCAACGCGGTGGGGCGCGAGATCATCTCGGCCGGCCTGGTCAACCAGGAGTTCGTTGCCAACGCCACCGATGGCTACGAGGAGTACTGCAAGTCGGTCGAGCCCTGGACGCTCGAGCGCGCTGAGCTGGTGACCGGCGTACCGGCCCATGTGATCCGCGATCTGGCCCACAGCTATGCGACGGCGCCGCGCGCGATGCTCTGCTGGACGCTCGGCATCACCGAGCACCACACCGCCGTGGACAACGTGCTGTCGCTGATCAACCTCGCGTTGCTGACCGGGCATGTCGGCCGGTGGGGCAGCGGCATCAATCCGCTGCGCGGCCAGAACAACGTCCAGGGCGGCGGCGACATGGGCGCGCTGCCCGACCGGCTGCCCGGGTTCCAGCACGTCGAGAACGACGAGGTCCGGGTCAGGTTCGATCGCGCGTGGGGCGTGAAAGTCCCGCCGAAGAAGGGCTGGCATCTGTCGGAGATGTTCGACGCGATGGAGCGCGGCGAGCTGAAGTCCGCGTACGTCATCGGCGAGAACCCGGTGCAGTCCGAGGCCGACCAGCATCGCTCTGCCCGCCTGGTTGGTCTCCTCGAATTCCTCGTCGTCCAGGACCTCTTCATGACCGACACCGCGGTGATGGCCGACGTTGTCTTTCCGGCCGCGGCTGGTGCGTTCGAATCGGAGGGAACGGTGACCTCCAGCGAGCGGCGCGTCCAGCGAAGCCGCCGAACGATAGACCCGCCCGGAGAGGCGAGGGAAGACCTTGCCATCATCTTTGATCTCGCGAGGGCGCTCGGCCACGACTGGGGGCCGGCCGATGCCGAGCGGGTGTGGGACGAGCTCCGGTCGTTGTCGCCTGTTCACGCGGGGATGAGCTACGCGCGGCTGGAGGCGAACCGCGGGCTGCGCTGGCCGTGTTACGACGAGCAGCATCCCGGTGAGTTGTTTCTCCACGCGCGGCTATGGGAGCGGCCGATCAAGGGGCTTAGAGCGCCGTTCCACGCCGTCGAACACAAGCCGCCAGTCGACGAGCTGTCCGACGACTTTCCGTTGCGGCTCACTACTGGACGGCGCCTGGCGGAGTACAACACTGGCGTCCAGACCGGCGCCTACGCGTCGCCGACGCGGCGCGGCGAAACGCTCGACCTGTCGCCAGAGGACGCGGCGAAGTACGGGGTGGTCCCCGACGAGCTCGTCCGCGTGGTCTCGCGGCGCGGCGCGGTGGTCGCTCCGGTCTACATCGACCCCACGTTGCGCCCGGGCCTCGCGTTCATGACGTTCCACTTTCCGGAGCAGGTCCCGACCAACCAGCTGACGATTGACGCGCAGGATCCAAAGGCCGGCACCGCCGAGTTCAAGGCCACCGCTGTCCGGATCGAGCGGAATCCGGTTCCTGCGCCCGCCTGAGCCGCCGCTGCGCGCGGCGGCACGAATCCGCCCGCCCTGGGCCTTCCTTCGGAGGCTCAGGGCTTTTCTTTTTCAACAATATCCAGTGCAGATTTGTTCGCTATTACGGAGCTGGTAGTTGACTAATTAGATGTTTAACGTAATTTATATGACAGTAAGGTCATTGAATGAGCGGCAAGGTGCCCTCGTCTTGCGGTTCGCAGCCCAGCTCACAGTTCGATGCGGACGGCACGCTCGTCACCATCGAGCCGCCGGCGAGGCGCGCCTATCGAAAGGCCGTTGCTCTGGCCGGCTTGGCCGTCTATGCCGGGTATCTCGCCTATCGCGGTTTGTACACGCTCAATCCTGACGCCCTGGCCTTCTCGCTGGCGGTGTACGTCGCAGAGGTGCACGGATTCCTTTTCCTCGCGCTCTTTTACTTTCAGATTTGGGAGGTTCGGCAGCGGACGGTGCCCCCCGCGCCGCCGGGCTTCCCGGTCGACGTCTTCATCACGACTCTCGACGAGGACGTCGACCTCTTGCGTCAAACCGTTCGCGCCGCGCTCCGGATGCGATACCCGCACCGCACCCTCGTCGTCGACACCGGTCGGCGGGCTGAGGTCAGCGCGCTCTGCGACGAGCTCGGGTGCGAGTACGTCGCCGGCAGCGCCGACGAGCAGACGAAGGCCGGCCCCTGGAACGATGCGTTCGGGCGAACCTCCGGTGCCGTCATCGCTGTCTTCGACGCCGAGCACGTGCCCCGCGCCGATTTTCTCGATCGCACCCTGGGCTACTTTGCCGACCCCGCCGTGGGGTTGGTGCAGGTTCCGCAGCGGCGGCTCCATCCTGATTCGCTGCGTGAGCGCGTGGACTGGCGTCAGCGCTGCATCTACGCCCAGCACGAGGTGATCCGTAACCTCGTCATGCCCGGCCGGGACTACTGGAATGCGAGCACTCTCTGCGGCAGCGCCGCGGTCCTGCGGCGCGAGGCGCTCGTGCCGCACGGCGGTCTGTTCAGCGGCACGATTGCCGGAGACCTGCACACCTCGCTCGTCCTCCAGGCGGACGGGTGGACATCGGTGTACTTGAACGAGCTGCTCGTCACCAGCTCGGTGCCGATCGACGTCTCGAACGACCGCGCCGATCGCCTGCGACACGCTGAAGGCAGCCTCGCGATCTTCAGGCACGTCAACCCGTTCACGCGTCGCGGCCTGACCTTCGCGCAGCGGGTCTGCTCGATCGCATCGATGCTCCAGTGGACGACCTGCTTCCCGAAGCTGGTCTTCTGTCTCGCCCCGCCGCTCGTCCTGTTCAGCGGCCGGCTCCCGATCGCGCATCTCGACCGCACCTTCGTTGCCGTGTTCGTGGCTCACCTGCTGTCGCTCGCTGTCTCCGGCAAGGTGCTCACCCGCGGCAGGAGCCTGCTGTGGATGGACGAGCCGTTCTACCTATCCAACATCCCTCTGCTGCTCGAGGCTCCGGTGCGGTTCGCTTCCGGCACGCGCCGGAGCGGGATCGCCGGCAAGCGGAACGGCGACTACGACGGCCGGGCGATGTGGCTGCACCACGCCCTGATCGGCTGCACGGTGACCGCGCTGGTCTGGGGCGCGCTGGGGCTCGCCTTCGGCGTGAACGCGGACCTGGCCGGCACTGGTCTGGCCGGACTTTGGGCGCTCCACAACCTCGTGCTCCTGGCGATCGTCGTCTCGTCCGCTGGCCGCACGCCAGAGCAGCGGCAGGCCGTCCGCTTCCACGTGACAACACCGGTGGAACTGCTCGATGTCCCCGCCAACGGCTGGCTGGGGGTCACCGCGGACCTCGCCGAGACGGGCTGCACGCTCTTGTGGCCGCGCGGCTTGCCGATTGGCGCCCGCCTCAAGCTGCGGCTGCACCTCGGAGCCCAACCACTCGACTGCGACGGGGAAGTCGTGTCCGTCTCGGCGCGGGTCCAGGGCGATTGGGTCGGTCACGCGATCCGGTTCCGGTTCGACTGCAAGACCGGCGTCGATCGGCTGGCCGATGCGCTCTACAACCTCACCGTCCCCGAGGCCTCGACGCGGCTCACGGAGACGTCGCGCCTGATTCGCGCGGCGCGCACGGCGCTCGGCCGGATCGCCGGTGTGACGCGGTTCCGCGCCCCGCGATATGAGGCGCACTTGCCGATTCGTGTCCAGACACGGGGTGGCAATGAGTGGCTTGCGACGACCCGCGATTTCAGCCGCGGCGGGCTCAGCGTCATCTCACCATCAGCCGTTGACCCCGGCCGCGTCGTCCGCGTCATTCTTCGTTCGCCCGAGGGCGAGTGGAGCAGCCTGGCGACGGTCGTTCGCAGGACCGCACTCCCGGCGGCAGACGAACACTTCCGGATGTGGCTCCTCGGCTTGCGCGTGGATCTGGAGACCGATCTCGTCCGGCTTCGCCACATTCTTTCCGTGGAGCCGGCCCTATGACGCGACGGCTCCTGATGGTGCTCTCCGTCTTCATCCTGGTGGAGTTCGCCGTCTTCTACTGGCGTCACCACGACATGGTCCGGTTGAGCCTGAGCCGGGAGACGGTTATCGGCGACCCCGGCTTCTCGCGGGAAGCGGCGTCGGTGCTCGCAAACGATCACATCAGCCGTCGCGTGCTCGACCGGATCGCCGATGTCGCGGAGGCGCGCGGCGAACAGAGCCTGCAGATACAAGCTCTCGAACGGATTGTCAGCGAGTTTCCACAAGACCCGGTCGCCCGCATCAGGTTGGCGCAGGCGCTTCGCGAAGCGGGCCGGATCGAAGAAGCCGAGCGGCTCGACCCTTCGGAGCTCGGTTTCGAAAAGGAGAAGGGCTGATCCCCCGCCCGTGTTCTCCGCTCCCGCACCAGCTCCCCCGGTGCGGCGAGCGGAGGCGCCGGCGATGACCACGCCGCGGTTCTTTCGGTCGCGCGTGCGCCTCGTGCTAGATTGACCCCGAGGATCACGCGTGGACTTGCATATCATCGGCGGCGAGCCGACCGACGCGGAACGGGCCGCAGTCGACGAGTTGCTCGGCGCGCCGGAGTCGGGCTGGCACGGTGCCGCCCGCGACATCGAACGAGACGGCCGTACCGCATCGGGCGGACGTGCCATCACCGGCGAGCGCCACCGGCTGTTGCCGGCGCTGCACGCGGTCCAGGATCGCATCGGATGGATCTCGAGGGGGGCGCTGAATTACATCTGCCGCCGCCTGGCGGTCCCGCCGGCCGAAGCCTGGGGCGTGCTGACGTTCTATCACCTGCTCGGTGCGGCGCCGCGGCCGCCGGTGGTGGCGCACGTCTGCGACGACATCGCGTGCCGGCTGCGTGGAGCGGAACAGCTGTGTCGCGCGCTCGAAGCGCGGCTTGGCCCGCCCCTGGAAGGCGGGCATCCCTCCGCCGCGCACGAGGCGCCCGCCGGGGGTGGAGAAGCCTCCGGTGTGGCCTCGAGCCGCGCTCCGGCGATCGCCTGGCAGCGCTCGCCGTGCCTCGGGCAGTGTGACGCAGGATCGGCCGCATTGATCACTCGGGCCGGTGCGACTGTCGAGCGTTTCGTCTTTGCGCCGATCCCGAGCGCCGCGGCGCTCGTAGATGCGATGAGCGCCGCTCCCTACGAGCCTGGGCCGCGAGCCATCGCGTCGGCTGGCGCTCCGAAGCTGCTCGCGCGCATGCTCAAGACCGATCCCACCAGTCTGGACAGTTATCGCGCCCACGGCGGCTACCGGGCGCTGGCCCGCGCTCTCGAGCTCGGTCCGGAGCGGGTGATCGAGGAGGTAACGGCGTCGAAGCTGCTCGGCCGCGGCGGCGCCGCGTTTCCGACCGGCCGCAAGTGGGACGCGGTCCGCCGCCAGCCCGCCATGCCGCACTACGTGGTCTGCAACGCCGACGAGAGCGAGCCAGGCACGTTCAAGGATCGCGAGCTGATGGGGAGCGATCCGTTCGCGGTCGTGGAATCGATGACGATCTGCGGGCTCGCCACCGGCAGCACGCACGGCTTCATCTACGTTCGCGGCGAGTACCCGCTTTGCGAGGCCCGGCTCGGCGGCGCGATTCGCGCCGCTCGCGCCGCCGGCCTGCTCGGCGACAACGTGATGGGATCGGGCCGCGCCTTCGACATCGAGATTCGGCGCGGCGGCGGCGCGTACATCTGCGGCGAGGAGACGGCGCTCTTCAATTCCATCGAAGGCAAGCGCGGCGAGCCGCGGTCGAAGCCGCCGTTCCCGGCGGAAGTCGGCGTCTTCGGCAAGCCGACCGTCGCCAACAACGTCGAGACACTGGTCAACGTCCTCGACATCGTCCTCGAGGGCGGGGCCGCGTGGGCGACGACCGGCACCACGGCGTCCACCGGCACCCGCTTGTTCTGCCTGTCGGGTCACGTCGAGCGGCCGGGCCTCTACGAGGTTCCGTTCGGCACCACGCTGCGCGAGGTCATCGAGCTGGCCGGCGGAGTGGGCGGTGACCGGGCGGTCAAGGCGGTCCTCCTGGGCGGGGCAGCAGGCTCGTTCGTCACCTCCGCTCACCTCGACATGCCGCTCACCTTCGAAGCGGTCCGCGATGCGGGGACCACGCTCGGTTCGGGCGTCGTCATGGTGTTCGACGAGACCGCGGATATCGGCGATGCGCTGCAGCGGATGGCGGCATTCTTCCGCGATGAATCGTGCGGGCAGTGTGTCCCGTGCCGCGTCGGAACCGTGCGCCAGCAGGAGCTGTTGCCGGCGCTCGCCAACGGTGCGCGAGGCGCGTCGAGCGCCACCTATCTCGAGTTGTCCGCGGCGATGCGCGACGCGTCGATCTGCGGGTTGGGCCAGACGGCGTCGGCGGCCATCGAATCGGCGCTGAAGCTCGGTCTCATCCAGGAGCACGCACGATCATGAATTCCGAGGCGATCTGGTTCCGGCTCCCGCCACCGGCCGATGCCCTGCCCGTGGCGCCGCCGCGGCCTGAAGCGCCGCCGGTGTCGGTCACGATCGACGGTCAGCCTGTAGAGGCGCGGGCCGGCTCGACCATCCTCGATGCCTGCCGGCAGGCCGGCGTCGACGTTCCGACCCTCTGCTACCTGGAGACGCTCACCCCGGTCAACGCGTGCCGGGTGTGCGTCGTCGAAGTGGAAGGGGCTCGCGTGCTCGCCCCCGCGTGCTCGCGCCGTGTCGAGCCAGGCATGGTCGTGCGGACCCGTTCGCCGCGGGTGGACCTGTCGCGCAAGCTGGTCCTCGAGCTGCTAGCTTCCTCGGTCGATCTGTCCACGGCGCCGTCGCTGGAACCGATGATGCGCGAGTACGGCGCCGACCCTGAACGTTTTGGGTCGGAGCCGGCCACCGTCAGGCAGCCGCCGAAGGTCGACAACGAGCTCTACATGCGCGACTACTCGAAGTGCGTGCTCTGCTACAAGTGCGTCGAGGCGTGCGGCACCGACGCGCAGAATACGTTCGCAATCGCGGTCGCCGGGCGTGGCTTCGACGCCCACATCTCGACCGAGTTCGACGTCGTCCTGCCGGAGTCGGCATGTGTGTACTGCGGGAACTGCATCGCGGTGTGCCCGACCGGCGCGCTGATGCCGTCGCATGAGTACGAGCTGCGTAAAGCGGGGGAGTGGCGGCCCGAGACCCATGCGGTAACCGACACCACCTGCCCGTACTGTGGCGTCGGCTGCACGCTCACCGTTCACGTGCAGGACGAGCGGATCATCAAGGTCATGTCCCCGCTCGAGAGCGAGGTGACGCACGGCAACCTCTGCGTCAAGGGCCGCTTCGGGTTCGAATACGTCAACAAGACGGAGAAGTAGAAGCGGTGCTGCTGCAAAGGTGCACGGGTGCAGAGGTGCACGGGTGCGTAGGTGCGGTTCCCGCTGAGCATCTCCGAAACGGTTGAGCGGGCCATTGCGGCTCGAGCTCCGGTTGTCGCGCTCGAGACGACGCTCGTCACCCACGGGCTGCCGCATCCCGAGGGGATACGTGTCGCGAGCGAGCTCGAGGATGCGATCCGGCAGCGCGGCGCGGTGCCCGCGACCATCGGCGTCCTCGACGGAACCATCCGCGTTGGCCTCTCGTCAAGCGAGCTCGAACGGTTGGCTACATCGTCCGGTGTGGCGAAGGTAAACCTGAGCAACCTGGCTTTTCAACTCGCCCGCGGCGGGCCGGGATCGACCACCGTCGCGGCCACGATGCTTGCCGCGTACCGGGCTGGCATCCGGGTGTTTGCAACCGGAGGCATCGGCGGTGTTCACCGCGGTGCCGCCGACACCGGCGACGTGTCTGCCGATCTCGCCGCATTGGCCCGGATTCCGATCGCGGTCATCTGCGCAGGGGCAAAGGCGATTCTCGATCTGCCGAAGACGGTCGAGATGCTCGAGACGCTAGGCGTGCCGGTGCTGGGTTATCGGACCGACGAGTTCCCGGCGTTCTATCGGCGGGCGAGCGGTCTCGGCGTTGACGGCCGATGCGACGACGCGGCATCGCTGGCCGCCGCGGTCCGAATGCACCTGGCGCTGGAGACGGGAACCGGCGTGCTGGTGGGAAATCCGATTCCGATCGAGCAGGAACTGCCGGCGCAGACCTACGACCGAGCGTTGACCGGGGCGATGGCCGACGCCGAGCGGACGGGAATCCGCGGCCGCGGCGTCACACCCTTCCTGCTGGACCGCATGCGGGTGCTCACCGGCGGCGAGAGCGTAGAGGTCAACCGCGCCCTGCTCCTGAACAACGCGCGGCTGGCCGCCGATCTGGCCGTGTCACTCGCTACCTCGTGATCGCTATCGCTTCCCGAAAGGGCTGCCTACTGTACCGCCCTACTTGCCGGCCGCGCCGCCATCCGCCTGCCGCTTGTCCACGCCGCCTTCGAGCATGCCGTCCTTCGGATTGAGGACGATCACTTCGTCCACGCCCTGGCCGCCGACTTCGGCAACGTTGTGCCCCATCGCCTTGAGCTGGTTGATGGTGTCGGCGGAGAAGCCGTAGCGTTCTACCGAAAGGCGGTCGGGCAACCACTGGTGATGGATGCGGCCGGCGTCGACGGCTTCCTGTGCGTTCATGCCGAAGTCGATCACGTTCAGCAGCGTCATCAGCACGGTGTTGATGATCGTCCGGCCGCCCGGCGACCCGGTGACCATGAAGAGCTGACCGTCCTTGGCGACGATGGTCGGGGCCATGCTCGACAGCATGCGCTTGCCGACCTGGGCCAGGTTCGGCGGCGTGCCGATGAGCCCCTGCTCGTTGGTCAGTCCGGGCCCGGCGTTGAAGTCGCCCATCTCGTTGTTCAAGAGGAACCCGGCGCCGGGCACCACGATCCGGGAGCCGTAGCCGTATTCGAGCGTGTAGGTCATCGACACGGCATTGCGCTGCGCGTCCACGACCGAGAAGTGCGTCGTTTCCTGTGACTCGGTCGGCCAGGTAAACGTGCTCGGCGACGACTTCGACGCCTTGTTCGGGTTGATCGTCTTGCGCAGCGTCTCGCCGTACTCCTTCGAGATCAGGCGCGGGATCGGCATATTGGTGACGAAGTCCGGATCCCCGAGGTACTGCGCGCGATCCGCGAACGCCCGGCGCATCGACTCGGCGATCAAGTGCACGTTCTTGGCCGAGCCATAGCCGTTGGCCTTCAGGTCGTAGCCCTCGAGGATGTTGAGCGCTTCGACGACCGCGATGCCGCCGGAGCTGGGCGGCGGCATGCCAATCAGCTCGTAGCCGCGATAGTTGCCCTTGATGACCTCGCGCTTCTTCGGCTGATACTTCTTCAGGTCGTCACGGGTGATGAGGCCGTCGTGGGCCTTCATCTCCTTCTCGATCAGCGCGGCGGTTTCGCCTTCGTAGAACCCGGCCGGCCCCTGATCGGCGATTCGCTCCAGGGTCCGGGCCAGGTCGGGCTGCTTGAGAATCTCGCCGGCTTGGTACGGCGTGCCGTTCTTCGAGAACTGCGCCACGGAGGCCGGGTACTTCCGGAAATCGTCGGCGTCCTTGAGCATCCCCTCGAGCGAGCGAGCCAGGGCGTGGGAAATCTCAAACCCGTCGCGAGCCAGCTTGACCGCCGGGAAGACCAGCTCCTTCCACGGCTTCGAACCGAGCTCCTTCCACGCCATGTGGAGCCCGGCGACCGTGCCCGGAACTCCGACCGATCGATGGCTGTTGTGGTGGAGCTCGAAGTCGTACTTGCCGTTGGTCAGCCACATCTCGGCGTTGGCGCCGGCCGGCGCGGCCTCGCGGAAGTCGAACGAGGTGGCCTGCCCGCTGCCGGCGCGGTAGACCATGAACCCGCCGCCGCCAATGTTCCCGGCTGTGGGGTGGGTCACGGCCAGCGCGAAGGCGGTCGCGACCGCGGCGTCCACGGCGTTGCCGCCGCCCTTGATGACCTGCCAACCCACCTCGGACGCGATGTCGCTCGCCGAGATGACCATCCCTGTCTTCGCCCGCGCCGGCAGCGCGCCCGCCTGGAGCGACAGGGACGCGAGGGCGACGGCCAGCAACAGCGTGAACAGACGGCGTGTCATAAAACCTCCGCGCGCATTATAAGCTCCGCGTCCCAAGCATCGTCGCGCGGGCCAAGCCTGCTCTTCAAACCCAGATCGTCCATCTCTCACTTTCTCAATCCCAATCGGCAATCGAATGGCGCAATCGTCAATCGTCAATCAGCATTCGTCATTGGACGCGGACACGCCTACTGCTTGGTCTTGATGGGCGTGTCATCTCTGTTCCCCCATTCCTCCCAGGCCCCGTAGTAGTTGCGGAGCTTCGTCAGGTCGTGGCCGATCAGGGCGAGTGTGAACAGGTCGTGCGAGGCGCGCATGCCGATCTGGCAGTAGGTGATGACCTGGTCGGAGGGCAGGATGCCCTTGTCGCGATAGAGCTTTTCGATGTCCGCGGCCGGCTTGAACGTCAGGAGCGGTTTGTCGAGCGTGTCTTCCCAATAGACAGGGACCGAGGACTCGATGAACCCCGCGCGCTTGATGCCGCGGAGGTCCTTCCCGTCGATTTCACCCTGGGTTCGCGCGTCCACGATCTTGACGCCGGGCTTGTTCATCGCCGCCACGACGTCCTTCGCTGTCGCGTGGCCGACCAGCGGCGCCTTCACCGTAAACGCCGCAGCGGCCTGGGGCGTCGGGACGTCCTTGGTGGTCGGCCGCTGCTCGGCCGACCACTTCACCCAGCCGCCGTTCAGCAGCGCAACGTCGGTGTGCCCGTAGTGGTTCAGGATCCACCACAGCCGCGCGGCATAGATACCGCCGCGCTCGTCGTACGCAATTACGCGTGTCGTGGGACCGATGCCCAGCTTCGCCATCAGCGCTTCGAACTCGGCGGGGGTCGGCAGGAAGTCGGGCGGCGCCTTCGGGTTGCGAATCCAGTTGTTGTCCATCCAGACGGCGCCGGGGACGTGCCCCTCGTCGTATCCCCGCGGCCGCATGTCCACGACCCGGAGCGCCGCATCTGAAGTGTGTGACGCGAGCCAGTCGGTCTCGACGAGCAGCTCGGGCCGGGCGTAGCCGCCCGGACTCGCCGCCGCCTGGACGGCGAAGAGCAGAGTGAACAGGAGCATCATGGGCAGATTGTAGTCGCGACTGGGCGGGTGGCCGGCCGGCGTCCGCGTTGTCGTCAGGAGCGCACGATTCACCGCTGCGTGATCGACTCGTAGAGCTGCAGCAGGGGGACTGACTCGATCTCCCAGTTGAAGCGCTCCTTCGACACTCGAAGCCCGTTCTCGCGCATGTGCTGACGGCCGTCCGGGTTGGCTGCCAGGCGGTTCACTGCGGCGGCAATCTCCGCCGGCGACTGGGGGTCGACGCAGAGACCGACACTCTCTCCCTCTACGATCGGCAACATGCCTGGGTAGTTGGCGGCGACGATCGGCAGGCCCATCATCAGGTACTCGAACAGCTTGTTCGGCGCGCAGTAGTAGTTGTTCCGGCAGTCGTTTCGATACAGCAGGATCCCGATGTCGGCTGACGCCGTGAACGGTACCAGCTCGTTGTAGGGCACCGGCGGCAGAACGACGATGCGCGCATCCGACGGAAGCAGCGCCGCCGGATTCGTCCACTTGCCGTAACCGGTTCCCATGATGACCAGCACGATGCCGTCGTCGAACGACCGTGCCGCTTCAGCAATCTCCTCGATGCAGCGCGCCGAGTCGATGAGGCCCTGATACAGCACGATCGTCGTGCATCTTATGCCGCGCCGGCACAGTTCGTCGCGCAGCCGGGTGCTGACGGCGGGAGGACGATAAGGCGGGCAATTCCGGATGGTGACCGGCGGCCGTCGCGCCTTCAGCTCGACTTCGTAGATGCGTGAGCGATTCAGGTCCGGAGTGACGACGTAGTCGCAACGGGGCACGAGCGAGCGCTCGAGGAACCGCCAGAATGCCGCGAAGCGGACGTTGGGAGACGCTTCCGACCACAGCTCGTGAGAGCGAAACACCACCGGCTTTCCGCGCAGCCGCGCGGCAACGACGGCAGGGGGCAGCGCCGGCAAGTCGTTGGCTTCGTACGCGTCGGCGCGGGACCGCAGTCCTGCCACGACCGCCTTGGTTACGAACTCAAGGTACGAGGCCGCGTACTGCAGGGCCGCGATCGCGGCCAGACGGGGAGCCCGGCCGAACAGCTTGTGGAAGAGGCGTCGCGAGCGAATCTGGAGGGGCGTCACTCGCATGCCCGGAGCGGGCACTGCGGAACCGGCGCTCGGGAGCGCCGGCGCCACATGAACGAGCTCGATCTGATGCCCGGCCTCGGTCAGCGAGGCGGCCAGGTTCACCATCGGCGGAAGCCCCGTCGGGATTTCGCCATAGACCAGCATGCAGATTGTTCGATTCGCCCCTGATCGAGGCGTGGGCATCGTTTCTCTCGTCTCGGTCGTCAAACGACTAGCTTAGCCCAGCGATGCGCGTCGATGCGCAGCTGATCCATGGACATTCGCGCCACGCCTGACCGTCGCTGGTGCAATACTCCTGCATGCATCTCGTCAGCCTGGTCCGGGCCGTGTTCGCCCGGATGGACATGACCATCAAGCGATTCGAGTTCCCCAGCGATCGCCCGATCAACCTGATGCCCCTGCTCGTCGATTCGATGCTGCCGCAGCGCAACGACTTCTTCGTCCTTCAGGTGGGCGCGAACGACGGTTACAGCGACGATCCGATCGCCTCCATCGTTCGAGGGCGGCGCCTGCGCGCGCTGATGGTCGAGCCGCTCCCGCAGATGTTCGATCTCCTCACCAACTACTATCGCGATCAGCCCAACGTCATCTGCGAGAACTGCGCGGTCGCGCACGAGGATGGGGTCGCGACGCTCCACCGCGTCCGGGACGATCCATCATTGCCCGAGTACGTCCGGCGGCTGGCGAGCTTCCGGCGCGAGGTGATCCTCAAGCAGCGGCGCGTGGTGCCAAACATCGGCGATTACATCGAGCCGCTTCAGGTGCCGACGCTGTCGCTCCAGACCCTGCTCGCGAAGCACAAGGTCGACCATGTCGATCTCCTGCAGGTGGACACGGAGGGTTTCGACTACGAGATCCTCAAGATGCTCTGGGCAACGCCGTTGCGGCCGCCGATCATCAACTTCGAGAGCGCGCACCTCTCCCGCGACGACAAGCTCGCCTGCGCCGAGATGCTCAAACGGGATGGCTATCGGTACCTGAACGTCGGCCAGTTCGACACGCTGGCGGTGCGGCAGCCGGAAGCCTGAGCCCAGCCGCGTGCCTCCTGCGAACCGACCTGACGCGGCCCGTGGCGCGTGACACAATAACGGCTGATGAACGCCGCGCTGTCCGTCGCTTCCAAGCTGCCCGATATCGGCACCAGCATCTTCGCCGTCATGACGCGCCTGGCCAACGAGCACGGCGCGATCAACCTGTCGCAGGGATTCCCGGACTTCGACTGCGATCCAGCGCTGGTCGAGGCCGTCGCTCGTGCGATGCGGGACGGGCACAACCAGTACGCGCCGATGCCGGGCGTGCTCGCGCTGCGCGAGGCGATTGCAGCCAAGGTGAAGGCCTGTTACGGCGCGACCGCGGACCCGGTCACAGAGGTCATCGTCACTTCGGGGGCTACCGCCGGCCTGTATGCAACGCTGACGGCGCTCGTGCACCCTGGCGACGAGGTCGTGCTCTTCGAGCCCTGCTACGACTCGTATGTCCCGGTCATCCGGCTGAGCGGGGGCACGCCGGTCTTCGCTAGCCTTCGCTATCCCGATTACCGCGTCGATTGGGACGAGGTCCGGCGGCTGATTTCGCCCCGCACCCGGCTGATCCTCGTGAACACGCCTCACAATCCCACCGGGGTGGTGTGGACCGCGGACGACATGGCACGCCTGTCGGCGATCGTCGACGGCACCGATATCCTGGTCGTGGCCGACGAGGTCTACGAGCACGTCATCTTCGACGGGCGGCCCCACGAGAGCGTGCTGCGTCACCCCGATCTGCGGTCCCGAGCCGTGGTGATCAGCTCGTTTGGCAAGACGTTCCACACCACCGGATGGAAGGTCGGCTACTGCGTGGCGCCGGCGCCGCTCATGACCGAGGTGACCCGCGTCCACCAGTTCGTCACCTTTACGGTGCACACTCCGTCGCAGTTTGCGTTCGCGGAATTTCTCGCGCGGGACCCGGGTGCGCACGATTTGCCCGGCTTCTATCAGGCCAAGCGCGATCGCTTCCTCGAGCTCACCGCCGGTGCCCGCTTCCGCCCGCTGGCGTGCGAAGGCACCTACTTCCAGTTGATGGACTACTCGTCGATCTCGACCGACCGCGACAGCGCGGTGGCGCAGTGGCTGTTGACGACGCACGGTGTCGCGGCAATTCCTGTTTCCGCGTTTCTTTACAAGGACACGGGCGGGCCGGTGCTGCGCTTCTGCTTCGCCAAGAAGGAGCAGACCCTGGCGAGCGCCGCGGAGCGGCTGCGCCGTGTCTAGAGCGGGGGGTTGGCCGGGAGCCGCGCCGGCGCCAGCTCATTTCGCGCATCTCGACAGCATTCGCGGGCTCAGCGCGCTGTACGTGGCCGCGTGTCACGCCTATCTGATGTATGCCGCCAGTCTGCTGCAGGGACCATCCCCTACAGCGCGAGGGTTGGTGTTGGGGACGGTCTGGCTGAGCTTCGGCCGGCTCGCGGTGGCCGTCTTCATGGTTTTGTCGGGTTACTGCCTGATGCTCCCGGTCGTCCAGTCGCGGGCCCGCGCGCCGAGACCGTTTGCCGAGTTCATGTTCCGCAGGGCGCGGCGGATCCTGCCACCGTACTTCGCGGCCCTCGCCGTCTCGATCGCGCTGATACTGGCGGTCCCCGGCCTTGATGACCCGTCAATTGACCAGTGGAACAAGAGTTTTCCAGCGATTAGCGTCGGCTCGGTCGTTTCGCATCTCTTCCTGGTGCACAACTTCTTCCCGGCGTTTCAGTATTCGATCGATCATCCGCTATGGAGCATCGCGACGGAGTGGCAGATCTACTTTCTGTTCCCGCTCTTCGTCTGGGTGGGCGCGAAGTTCGGAGAGTTCCGAATCATCACGGCGTCCATCCTCGTCACGGTCGTGCTCCTTCTCTGGGTCTATCGCTTTTCACCGGGGTTCGACCCGTGGCCTGTCCAGTTCGTCGCGTTATTCGGGTTCGGCATGGCGTGCGCGACCTGGAATTTTCCGATCGACCCCTCCGCGACGATTGACGGACGCCGATGGCGAAACGGAGGCGTTGTGCTGCTCCTCGCGGGTGTGTTGTCGAATCTCCCGCTCACCCGCCAGCAGATGCCGGACTTTCTCGTGGGCGCGGGGATCGGCTGCGCCATCGTGTTCCTGACTGATGCGATGACGCGCGGCAACCGCCCGTTGTCGCTGCGGGTGCTGGAACGGCCTTCGCTGGTCGGACTGGGGCGTTTCTCGTACAGCCTGTATCTGATGCACGCGCCGGTGCTGGCCCTCTTCTACGTGCTGGCGCGCGGCGTCGGACTGGGACCGGTCGCCATCCAGGTCTTCATTCTCGGCCTGGCGCTGCCAGCCACCGTCGCATTCACCTACCTCTTTCACCTCGCGTTCGAACGGCCCTTCCTGACTCCTGTCCGGAGCGCGGTGAGGTCCGCGACCGAGATGAACCAGAGCGTTAAGTCTGCCTGAGGGATGGCTTCGCCACAGATTTCCAGCAGAGATTGACGGGATCTTCACGAGTCGAGGTCGGCATGACGTTTGCGACTCTTTCGCAGCGTGACTCACCCCTCTCACTCGGTCGTCATGTGGCGCATGCAGCGCCCGGGCGGCCTCGCGTCGCATCTCGTCATCGAGCCGCAGGAATCCGGCGCGCTCGCTGCATGGTTCGTCAACGGTCGTGCCCAGGGCCTGCGCTCGTTTGACGATGTCGGCGGGGCAATCCGGTTCAGCGACCGGATGCAGCATCAGAACTGGGCCGTCGGCTGGCGCCTCGTGGAGGATCCCCTGGCCTGATTCGCAGCACGCTTGCCACTTGCCAAAAGAGACCACGAAGGCACGAAGGATCACGAAGGACGGCCCGACGACTTTTGGGGGAAGCACGCGTGCCTCATGAGGGGTGCGGCGTGACAGCTGCCTTCAATTATTAGGCTTCGTGCGTCCTTCGTACCTTCGTGGTTTCCTTTGGCACGCCGCAAGCGCGTTCAGAGAATCTGCCGCAGGTAGTACTCGACACCGCGTGACGCGTCCCACTGCCGCGGATAGCCGAGGGACACTTCCTCGAAGCGGACCCCGTCGTCCTGATGCGAGGCGCGCAGGTGGAGGTGGCCGTAGATCACCGCCTCGACGTTGTAGCGCCGGTGCCACTCCTCGGTAAGCCGAGTGCCGCACCAGATGCGGAACCGCGGGATGCGGGGCAGCACCGCATCGTCACCGCGCAGCGGATAGTGATTGACCAGGATCAGGCCGACGTCGGGAGGAAGCTGGTCGAGACGCGCGGAGGTGGCGTTCACTCGCGCGTGGCACCACGCCTCGCGTGATTCGTAGGGATGGGGATGCAGGAGCTCCTCGTCGGCGGAGCGGAGTCCGTCGCGCGCCGCCCAGTGGACCGCCTCGTCTGCCGTCATCCCGTTTGGCGCGAACGAGTAGTCGAACAACAGAAACAACGGCACGATCGCCCGGCGCGGGCCGTCGCCCGGCCAGAGCGCGTAGGGATCCTCCGGCGTCAGGACGCCGTAGCGGCGGCACAACGAGACGAGCCGCTGGTAATGCGCGTCGCCCCGCTGCTCGATCGGATGGTCGCGCGGCGTCCACAGCTCGTGGTTGCCCGGAACCCAGATCAGCTGTTTGAATCGGGGGGCCAGGGTCCTCAACACGAAAT
This sequence comes from Vicinamibacterales bacterium, assembly GCA_035495795.1. Classification (GTDB taxonomy): domain Bacteria; phylum Acidobacteriota; class Vicinamibacteria; order Vicinamibacterales; family UBA2999; genus VFZN01. Next base: position 2,604 of record DATJFF010000019.1, on the reverse strand, counting down.
CGAGCTGCGCCGGAGTGTCGCCGGCGTCGCCGGCAACGATCAGCCAGTCGTCGGGGTGCGCCGGCATCGCCTCGACCGCGGCGCGGTTCTCCGGATAACCGACGTGCAGGTCGGCGATCGCCCATAGCTTCACGCCGGCACCTGCGGCACCACGGTCTCGAACCGGATCTCGACATCACGGCCGGGCGGGCGCCGCACTGCCACCGCAAGACGATGGTCGGGTGTCGGCGAGCTCTGCGCGAACTGCCACGTGCGCGGATCGTCGTCGATCTCCGGATCGAAGCTGATCGTCGGCGGCGCGGGCGGCCGCAGCCGGAACGCAAAGTGCGCCAGCGGTAGTGCCAATCCCATTCCGCGCGCTTTGATGTAGGCCTCCTTCAGCGTCCAGTAGTCGTAGAAGACGCGCGGTTGTTCGTCTGGGGCCAACCGGCGGAGGTCGGCCACCTCGGCTGGCGCGAAGAAGCGCTCGGCGACATCGTGCGTCAACTCCCGGCCGGTGAACTCGACGTCCACCCCGACATCGGTCGTCGCCGTCACCGCGCACGCGATGAGGCCAGGCGTGTGCGAGACGTTGAAACCGATCGGCGGGCTGGTCGGCGTCGCGAGCTCGGGCCGTCCGTACCGGTTGGTGACGAGCGGCCAGCTGCGCGGATCGCCGCCGAGGAAGCGCGACAGCTGAAGCCTGGCTAACGCACGTCCGATCACGAAACGCTCCCTGTCTGCCTCGAAGTAGAAGCGCTGCGACCTGAAACGCTCGTCTTCGCTCAGCACGCGGCGATAGCGCTCCAGCTCGGCGCGAACGTGGGAATTGTCCTGGTTGACCATGAGCACGTGGACGACGTGCTCGGGATAGGCATCGACCATGTGGCGAGGGGTACGTCATGATACCCGCATGGTGTCCGTGCGGCTTCTGCTGGCGGCCCTGCTCGCCGGCGGCGCGGGCCCGGTGGCGCAAACTCCCGCGCCGTCGCCACCCGCGGCCGACACGTCGTCGCGCCCCATGCCCGACGAGCGGCAGTTCCTTGCCGAGGCGCGCAAGCGGCTGGCCAGCAACGACCTGATTCAGGTCCGCTTCTCGTTTCGCGAGCGCACGACCGAGCTGAAGCTCAACCCGTTCGGCCGGACCATGGGGACCGGGCCGGCGAATACCTACGAGGTTTATCCGCATCCCCAGGAAGAGCTGACCTACCGCCGCCTCATCGAACGAGACGGGCGTCTGGTGTCCGCGAACGAACTGGCCGAACAGGACCGCGACTATCGCGAGAAGCTCGACGCCTGGCAGCGCCGGCTCGCGAAGGAGGGGACCTCGGAACGGGTCGAGCGGCTCCGGAAAATTGCCGAGACGCGGAAGAAGGACGAGGCGATGGCCAACGAAGCGCTCGACCTCTTCGAGTTTCACGTCGTCGGTCGCGACACCTGGGAAAACGAGCCCGCCATCGTCGTGACCTTCACGCCGCGTCCCGGGGCCTCGCCGCGAAGTCGTGAGGGACGCATCGCGAAGGCCTTCAGCGGCCGCGCCTGGATACACGAGTTCGACCACGAGGTCATGAACGTCGAAGCGACCGCGGTCGACGACGTCAGCTTCGGCTGGGGGATGATCGCGAAGATCTACAAGGGGTCCAGCGCCCGGTTCACCCGCCGGCACATTTCCGGCGCCTGGCTGCCGGTCGAGACCCGCTTCGACGGCTCCGGACGCGCCATCATGGTCCGCAAGGTGGACATCGACTTCAAGCGCGACTACTTCGATTACCAGCCTTACGACATTACCGAACTACCGGCTCGTCTGGGCTGGGTCACCGCTCCGTGATCGCTGGCGCCAGTAGACGACCGCCCCGATGACGAGGGCGATTACCGCCAGGCCGATGCCGACGGCCGCGCCGTTCTCCTTCACGATCGTGACCGCGCGCTCGCCGTAGAGCACCGCGAGATAACCCTGACCGAAGTAGCGGATGCCGCGCCCGATCAATACCGCGAGCGCAAACTTCCACGGCGCCACCGCCGCCGCGCCGGCCATCAGCACGAACAGCTTGAACGGAGTAGGCGGAGGCAGGAGCGAAGGAACGACGACGGCGAGCAGCCCCCAGCGCTGGTAGAGCGCCATGCCGCGATCGACCCTTGCGGCGCTGAAGCGTTTCCGGAGGAAGACCTCGCCGCCCTTCCGCGCCACTCCGTAGAGCAGAAAGCACCCGAACAGCGAGCCTGCGGTGGTCATCGCGGCGTAGTACGGCATCCGCTCCGGGTTCTTCGTGCTCAGGTAGATGATCAGAAGATCGTTGACCTGAGGAAACGAGAGAAACGAGGAGTCGAGTGCGGCGATGACGAACAATCCAAGGCCGCCAAGCTGCGCCGCCCACGCCTGAATGGCACCTAACATCAGGTGAGATTCTCCGGGATCAGGCGCTCGACGATCACGACGTCGCGCCAAATGCCGTCGAGCTTCGCGTGCTTGTGGTAGGTGCCGACCTCACGGAAGCCAACCGCGGTCAGCAGCCGCCGGCTTGCGGTGTTCTCGACGAACACGCGCGAAACGAGCTTCCAGAAGCCCGAGGCGGAGGCGGCCGCGATCAGCGCGTCCATGGCCACACGGCCCGCGCCGCGGCCGCG
>DATJFF010000018.1:0-61606 GCA_035495795.1 Vicinamibacterales bacterium | reverse complement strand
CGTCACCGCTGCACTCGTCGCGGCGCCCGCATCGGCGCAGAACCTGGGCACCTTCCGCTGGCAATTGCAGCCCTATGGCAGCGTCCTCAACCTCACCGTCGTCCAGCAGGGCAGCGTCTACCTGCTCGACGGGTTCGAGGCGCAGTGCGGCGGCAACGCCAGCCTGCCCGTCAGCGGTGTCGCCGTCCCGCAAGCCAACGGCACGGTGATGATTGGGGTTACCAGCATCAACGAGCAGGGCCGCGGCCTGCACACGCGGGCGACGATCAACACGTCCGACTTCAATGGCACCTGGAGCGACAACGCCGGCAACACCAACCAGACGTTCCGCTTCAACCCTGGGGTGACCTGCCCCGGCGGCCCCCGCACTGGTCCGACCAGCCCTGACCAGTTCTCGAACGACAGCGACGCCGTCCAGGCGCTGCAGGATCAGATCGCAGCGCTCACCGCCCGCCTCGCCGCCGTCGAGAAACCAAAACAATAAAGCTGGTGCAAGGGTGCAGGGTGCGCGGGCGCAGCGGCCCGTCGCACCTCTGCACCTTTGCGCCGCTGCACCTTTTGCACCTGTGCGCCCGGTCAGCGTGCGTGTTCATACCGTTTTCGCCTTCCAGTTGCCACGGCGGAAGATGATGGCGCTCACGACCGCGAGGGTTGAGAATGCCACCGTCATCGCCACGTAGACCCCGCGCGGGCCCCACTCGAGGTGCAGCGCGAGCCACCACGCGAGCGGTACCTGCCACACCCAGAAGCAGGCGAAGTTGATCCACGTCGGCGTCCACGTGTCGCCGGCGCCATTGAACGCCTGGGTCAGTACCAGGCCATAGGCAAACAGCAGGAACCCGAGGCTGGTGATCCGCAGGCAATCCACCGCGTGGCCGGCGACCACGACATCGCGCGTGAACCAGCCGACGATGGGCGGCGCCCAGAGGAGGAAGACGATGCCGAGGCTGCCGAGGAAGCCGGCGTTGTAACGACCGGCCGTCCACACCGACTCCTCCGCCCGATGCGGCTTGCCGGCCCCCAGCGACTGCCCGACCATCGTCGCCGCGGCATTGCTCAAGCCCCACGCCGGCAGGATCGCGAACAGCAGGATTCGGATGCCGATGGTGTAGCCGGCGAGCGCGTCGCTGCCGAACATCGAGACAATCCGCACCAGGCCGATCCAGCTCGAGGTGTCGATCAGCACCTGCAGAAAGCCGACGCCACTCAGGCGACAGACCGTCCACATGACGTGCGGCACCACCCGCAGGTGACGGAGACCGGCGCGGATGCGGCTGTGCCCGCCGAGCAGGATCCACAACTGCACGAGCACGGCGGTTCCCCGCCCGATGTTGGTCGCCACCGCCGCGCCGGTCACGCCGAGCCTTGGGAACGGGCCGAGCCCGAAGATCAAACAGGGGTCGAGCACCAGGTTGATCCCGTTGGCGACGACGAGCATCCGCATCGCCGTGGCCGCATCCCCGGCGCCGCGGAATACCGCGTTCGTCAGGAACAGCATCGTGACGGTGACGTTGCCGCCGAGCATCACGACGGCGTAGCCGAGCGACGAATCGAGCATCGACGGCGTGGCTCCCATGACGTTCAGGAGCGGCCTGGCGAACAGTGCGCCGGCCACGCCGATGGCGGTCGCGACCGAGAGACCCAGCACCAGCGCCTGCACCGCAGCTACGGCGGCGCCATCTTCGTCCTTCTCGCCGATCCGGCGCGCGACGACCGCCGTCGCGCCGATGCCCAGGCCCATGGCCACGGTGTAGACGATCGTCAGCAGTGATTCGGTGAGCCCGACAGTCGCGACCGCGTCGGCGCCGAGCTGCGACACGAAGAAGACGTCCACGACGGCGAAGAGCGACTCCATGCCCATCTCGATGACCATCGGGACCGCGAGCAGGAGGATGGCCTGCCCCACGCGGCCTTCGGTGAGGTCGCGAGTCGAGCCGCGAACGGCTTCGAGAACGAGTTTCCAGACACGCTGCATGGCGGTTCCTGCCAGGAGAATGGTTGGTGTGCGCGCATACCGGGGCCCGGCGCGAGACGCCACCCAGCTTGCGAACCAGTCAGGAACGGGAAGGAACGGCGGTCAGTGGTTACTGACGCCGCGACGGTCGAAGCCCGGGACGGCGACACGCGCCAGCGGAATGCGCGAAGCGGTGTGCGGAATGAGCTTCATCGATATGACCGTTGCCGCACAGTCTAGCGGCGAGGGCAATGCCCGTCAACTCTCGCCGACGGGACGTGGTTGGGAATGCCTTCGTCAGTGAACCGTCTGCGACGCGACGGGCGCTTCAACGACCCGCGCGATCATCGAGGTCAACGACGCCTGGTCGATGGCAAATGGTCCGGCGCTGGCGGTGCCGGTCTGCATTTCGAGATGCACGAGGACGCCGCCCTTGTCCGCGCTCACGATCCAGCTGAAGCCGCGCAACGTCACGATCGGTGCATCTCCACCTGGGTTGCGCACCCGCTCGAGCGCGAGCAGCATCTCCGTCAGCAGCGTCCGCACGTCCGCGTCCGTCCAGGTCAGCGGGTTCTCCGGAACGCCCCGCAGCGCCTCGGTCCTCGCATGGTTCGTCCCGCGCACCCACACATCAACATCCATCGCCTTGACCATCGTCCTTCAAGTCTATGGGCTTTTGCCTTCTGCCTTCTGCCTTTTGCCTTTTGCCTTCTGCCTTGACGTCTATTCATCCCGCCACACCGGCGGCCGCTTCGCGAGCCAGGCGTCCACGCCCTCGACGGCATCGTGCGTGGCCAGGAGCTCGTCCAGGTACTGACGCTCGAGATGCGCGATGAGCGGTTCGACCTGCGTCCGCACCAACGCCCTCGCCGCCCGAGCCGCGTGCGAGAGCGCGATTGCGGACTTCCCTGCCAGCCGCGAGTCGAACCACTCCCCCGCGCTTGCCAGGAGGTCGTGCCCTCGCGGGACCAGCGAGACCAGTCCCGCCTCGTGCCAGTACTCGGCTGTCTGCTGATCGCCGGTGACGATGGCGCGGCCGGCGCGGGAGGCGCCGACCCGGAGCGGGAGCAGCAGCGCGCCGATTGGAGCGAAGGCACCGACATTGACTTCGGGGCATCCGAACAGCGCGTCGGATGCGGCGAGGATGTCGTCGCAGCACAACGCGAGCTCGAACCCGCCGCCGAGGCACCGCCCTTCGACGAGCGCGGCGGTTGGCACCGGCGCCGCCAGCCACGCCCGCAGAAGCGCGTGCGTCAACGGCAGCGCTTCGCGCATCGGCTCGGGCCGGTGCTCGCGCAGGTCGGCCCCGAACGAAAACTCGCCGGCAGCTCCTTCCACCGTCAGCCAGCGCAGCCCGGGAGTGCTTCCCACCGCCCGCAGCGCGTCGTGCAGCGCGCCGATCATGTCGATGGACAGCAGGTTCCCGCGCGGAGCGTTCAAGACGAGACGAGTCCAACGGCCCCCGCGCTCGTCGATACGTGTGACCAGGTCGCTCATGCCAGAGCCTCGGCGTCGGTCACGGGCGCGGCGCACACAAAGTCGCGGCACACGTATGCGGTTGCGCGCCCGCCCTGCATGCGCATCGCGCCAATCCACGGCAACCGTGCTGCGATCGCGTCCTGCGCTTCGCCGGGTTCGACACGAAGCATCACTGCAAACGGGCGGAACTGCCGCTGTGCGCGACGCCAGAGACGCTGCGTGTCCTCCCGGCCGCGCGGACCCACCACCACGACCTGCTCACCTGGCGCCAGCGACGTGGCCAGCACGGCAGCCATCAGCGGCACGCCGCGTCCCTGCGTTTGCAGCCGGGCGCCAAAGCTGGCGATCGCGGACTCGGCCCGCTCCCGCCATGTGGCATCACCGGTGAGATGCCAGAGGACCAGCGTGTTGAGCGCCGACACCGAGGTCGCGGAGGGCTCGGCTCCGTCGTATTCATCCTTGGCCCGGACCAGGACGTGCGGGTCGGTGCCGGTCGTCGAGAACCAGCCACCCCGCTCGACGTCGGCGAACAGCGAATCCTGCCGCGCCTGGAGGATCAGGGCCCACTCCAGCCACTGCGCGTCACCCGACGCCTGGAACAACTCCAGCAATCCCCAGGTCAAATACCCGTAGTCCTCTGCGAACCCGTCGATCGCCGCCTCTTTCTCGCGGTACCGTCGGCGTAGGACTTGCCGCCCAGCATCCCACAGTTCGCGGCGGACGAACGAGGCCGCACGAACGGCCGCTCCGAGGTGCCGTGTGCCCGGGTCCTCGGCGCCCAGGTTCTGGGCGAGGGCTTCCGCGCCATCGAGGACGCGAGCGGCTCGCGCTGCCGCCGCGATCATCAACCCGTTCCAGCCGGTCAGCACCTTGTCGTCGAGCGAGGGGCGCGGCCGATCGACGCGTGCCTTGTACAGACTGACGCGAGCTTTCATCAACGCGGCCGCGATCGCTCCGGGCTCCGCGGCGGTTTCACGCGCGATGTCGGCGATCGATCGGGCGGTGTAGAGAATGTTCCGCCCTTCGAAATCCTGGTGCGGGTCGAACGGCGCATTGCCGTTCGGGAGCAGGCCGTAGCGAAGCTCGAAGAAGCCGCTCGTGGCGCCCAGCAGGCGGCGCACCTCCTCCTGCGTCCACAGATAGAATGCGCCTTCCCGCTTCCGGACACCGGCGACGCCGGCCAGTTCGGGCGGCACGCTGTCGGCGTCCTCGGCGGAATAGAAGCCGCCATCGGGATCCGTCAGGTCGCGCGCGACATACTGCAGCGTGTCCTCGGCGATCTGCGCGAAGAACGGATCGCCAGAGGCCTGGGCTCCTTCCAGGTAGGCCAGGACGAGCTGCGCCTGGTCGTAAAGCATCTTCTCGAAGTGCGGCACCCTCCAGTTGCCGTCCACCGAGTAGCGGTGGAACCCCCCGCCGATGTGGTCACGCATGCCGCCCATCGCCATCGCCCGCAGCGTCTGCAACACCATGTCGCGCGACGGCGCATCGCCGGTGCGCGCGTGCTCGCGGAGCAGGAACAGCAGCTCGGTCGGCCGCGGGAACTTCGGTGCGTCGCCGAACCCGCCGCGCTCGCGGTCGAACGTGCGCTCGAACTGCCGCCGCGTCTCGTCGAGGGCGGTCGCGTCGGCGGCGCCGGTCCCCCCTTCACCTCTCGCAATCGTGGCCAGCCGGCTGACGATCTGGCTGGCCGATGCCACGACCTCAGCGCGCTCGTCGCGCCAGGCTCTCGCGATCTCGGCGAGCACGTCGGTGAACGCGGGGCGTCCCCACTGCGACGCGGGAGGGAAATAGGTGCCGCCGTAGAACGGCTGCAAATCGGGCGTGAGCCAGACGCTCATCGGCCAGCCGCCGGAGCCGGTGGTGGCCTGCACGAACGTCATGTAGACGCGATCGACGTCGGGCCGTTCTTCGCGATCGACTTTCACGGGCACGAACTCGCGATTGAGAATCGCCGCGGTGGCGTGATCCTCGAACGATTCATGCTCCATCACGTGGCACCAGTGGCAGGTCGCGTAGCCGATGGAGAGAAAGATCGGCCGATCGCTCTGCCGCGCCTCGGCGAATGCCGCCTCGCCCCACGGCCACCAGTCCACCGGGTTGGCCGCGTGCTGCAGCAGATAAGGGCTCCGCTCGGCGGCGAGGCGATTCGGCATCAGTCGATGATACGCGGAGCGCTCGGCGAAGCCCGGCTCACTCGGCATTGCAGTGTTAGTATGGTTGGATGGCTGTGGCCGGCGCGCGCGTCGCTATCCTGGTCGAAGATCTTTTCGAGGAGGCGGAGCTCGCCTCGCCGCGCGAGGCGCTCTGCGCCGCGGGCGCGAAGGTCGTGGTCGTCGGCCCGATGGCCGGCAAGACCTACACCGGCAAGCACGGCGGCACGGTAACGGCCGACATGGCCGCCGGTTCAGTGCGCGAAACCGACGTAGACGCGGTGGTGATTCCCGGCGGGTACGCACCGGACAAGATGCGGCTGCGCCACGCCATGGTCGATCTCGTCCGCGATTGCATGGCAGCCGGCAAGCCCGTCGCCGCGATCTGCCACGGGCCCTCGGTGCTGATCAACGCCAACGTCCTCCGCGGCAAGACACTTACGTGCTGGCCGTCGATCGCTGTTGATGTGAAGAACGCCGGCGGCCGCTACGTGGACCGCCCGATCGTCGAAGACGGCAACCTGATCACATCACGCAAGGTGGACGACCTGCCGGTGTTCAACGACGCCATCATCCGGCAGCTCGGGTCCCGCTAGCCATCCCGGGATGGCGTCCGGCTGCGTCCTGAAACCGGGCGTACGCAGCCGTCATCTCCACGCCGTAGAGCAGGATCACGGCACACACGTAAATCCACAACAGGAACACGACCGCGGCCGTCACCGACCCGTGGATGACGTTCCATGAGGCGAGGTCGCGCGCGTACCAGGAGAACGCCGCGAGCGCGCCCCGCCACAGTAGCCCGACCACGATTGCCCCCGGCCAGACGTCGCGGAACCGGACCCGGGTGTTCGGAATGTAATAGAAGAGCAGCGCGACACAGCCGATCAGCAGCAGCGTGGCCAGCTGGTTGGCCATCACCCCGGAAACCCAATCGAGCCACACCGACCGGACCTGGAGCGCGCCGAACCATCGGCTCTGCGCCACCTTTGCGATGCTGACGATGGCGATCGCGACGAGCAGGATGCCTCCGGCGGAAAGCAGCATCAGGAAGCCGACGAGCCGGTGCTTGAGGAAGCTCCGCCGCTTCTCCACCGCCCACGCGTGGTTCACGGCGGAGGTGACGGCGTTGAAGAAGCCGAGCGAGGCCCAGACCAGCCCGAGAGTGCCGCCGACGCCGATTCTCAGCGTCGAGGCGCGGAACGCGTCGAGCTGGCCGGTGATGAACTCGAACTGGCGCGGGAAGTATTCGAAGACGAACGCGACGACGCGGTCGCGATCCGCGATGTCAGCCGTGATCGAGCCGAACACCGACAGCATCAGCAGCGCGAAGGGAAAGAGCGACAACAGGGCGTAATAGGCGATCGACGCCGCGTGCGTCAGCCCGTCGCTGTCGTAGAGCTCGCCTACCCCGCGCCAGGCGGACCGGCCGATCAGCTTGAGGTGGGCTCGCAGGGTCACGCTTCGTCTGCCACCGCTGACGTCCGCGGATCACGGATGTCGTGCTTCCGCATCTTGCTGTAGAGGGTCGGCCGATACAAGCCGAGGATGCTGGCGGCTTCCTGCTTGTTCCAGTTCGTCCGCTGCAGGGTCTGCAGGATCGTCAGCCGCTCGATCTCCGCGAGCGTGTGATGCGGCGGCACCGAAAACGTCGTCGAGGCCGCCTCGTCACGAATCGACTCGGGCAGGTCCTGCGGCTGGATCTCGGTTCCCTTGGCGACCAGGACCGACCGCTCGATCGCGTTCTCCAGCTCGCGCACGTTGCCCGGCCACCGGAAGCGGATCAGCAGCTGGTAGGCGGCTGGCGAAATGCCCTTCAGCGACTTGTTGTAGCGGCGATTGAACTTCTGGAAGAAGTGCGAGCACAGCAGCGGAATGTCCTCGGCACGTTCGCGCAGCGACGGGACCCTGAGCGTGATGGTGTTGATGCGGAAGTAGAGATCCTCGCGGACCCGGCCGTCGGCGAGCGCCGCCTGGAGATCGACATTGGTCGCGCAGATCAGCCGGAAGTCCACCTGCACCGGGTGATCGCCGCCGATCGGACGGAACTCCCGCTCCTGCAGGACGCGCAGGAGCTTGGTCTGGAGCAGCGCCGGCATCTCGCCAATCTCGTCCAGCATCAGCGAACCGCCGCGGGCCAGTTCGAGTAGCCCCACCTTGTCGGCGTTGGCCCCGGTGAACGCGCCCTTCTTGTAGCCGAAGAGCTCGGACTCGATGAGATCCTTCGGCAGCGCCGCGCAGTTGATCTTGATGAACGGGCCTTGCGCACGATGGCTGCGGTGGTGGATCGCGTTGGCGAAGAGCTCCTTGCCGGTCCCGTTCTCCCCCTGGATCAGTACGTTCGCGTCGCTCGCCGCGACCGCCTCGACGAGCTCGAACAGATCGAGCATCGCTTTGCCCTTCCCGAGGATGTTCTCGAACGCGTGCTGCTCCTGGAAGCGATGCTGCAGCCACAAGTGCTGGCGCCGCTCGTGGACGAGATCGGCCGCGCGATCGAGCAGGCCGAGAAGTCCGGCCGGATCGAGGTCGGCCTTGTCGATGAAGTAGAACGCGCCGGCCTGGCCTGCCTCCAGCGCGCGCGTCACCGTGCCCTGGCCGCTGATCACAATCACCTCGAGCCCCGAATCGATGTTCTTGAGGGCGCGCAGGACATCGATCCCGTCGGCGTCGGGCAAAAGAAGATCGAGGAGCACCACCGCCGGCTGATACGTCCGGCACGCCTGCTCGGCGCGGAAACCAGAGTTGGCGGTGACCACCCGGTAGCGCGGCACGCGGGGTGCCTGGCCGATCACCGTGCGCAGGAAATCCACGGTGCCCGGCTCGTCGTCTACGATCAGCACGGTCGATTCCAGCCGCGGGTTGGGCTCCCCCGCCCGTGGCGGCGCTGACATCGGCATTGTCGTAAGTTAATACAACTGTATCGTTTTCATCCTCAAGCGGAATCTGGTCGCCCATTCTCAGCAGCCTATAATCGAGCCGTGCCGGAGACCCCGAAGCCCATCCAGCCGCCGAAGATCACCCCCATTGTGTCGGCGCTGCAGGGCCGGCCCGCCGAAGCCGACGAACCGACCCGCTGCGAACGCTGCGGCGCGGAGATGTACCGGATGCACGCCGTCTGGCGGTGCCCGAACTGCCGGTTCAAGACCGACTGCTGCGGCTGGTAGGCTGCCGACCCCTCATGGACCAGCTCAGTAGCCACGTCGATCCGGCTGCGCCGGAGTTCGTCGCCAACGCCGAGCGCATGCGGGCGCTCGTCGCCGAATACCGCGCCCGCCGGGCGGCGGTCGCGCAAGGCGGCGGCCCGAAATACCTGGAACGGCACCGGCAGCAGGGCAAGCTCCCGGTGCGCGAGCGGATCGAGAAGCTGCTGGATCCGGGAACGGCCTTCCTCGAACTGTCTCCGCTGGCGGCATACGGACTCTACGACAACGACGCGCCGGCTGCCGGCATCGTGACCGGAATCGGACGCGTTTCGGGGCGGGACGTGCTCGTGGTCGCCAACGACGCGACGGTCAAGGGCGGCACCTACTACCCGCTGACCGTGAAGAAGCACGTGCGCGCCCAGGAAGTCGCGCTGCAGAATCGGCTGCCGTGCGTCTACCTCGTGGACTCGGGCGGCGCCTTCCTCCCGCTGCAGGCCGAAGTCTTTCCCGATCGCGATCACTTCGGGCGGATTTTCTACAACCAGGCGCGGATGTCCGCCGAACGGATCCCGCAGATTGCGGTCGTGATGGGGTCCTGCACCGCCGGCGGCGCATACGTCCCGGCGATGTCCGACGAGACCATCATCGTCAAAGGCACGGGCACCATCTTCCTTGGCGGCCCGCCACTCGTGAAGGCAGCCACCGGCGAAGAGGTCTCCGCCGAGGATCTTGGCGGCGCCGACGTCCACACCCGCCTCTCGGGAGTGGCGGACTATTTTGCGGAGGATGACGATCACGCGCTCCACCAGGCTCGGGTGATCGTCTCGACACTCCACGCGACCAAGCAGCTGCCGGCCGATATGACGGCCTCCGAAGATCCCGCCTGCGATCCCGCGGAGCTCTATGGCATCGTCAACCTCGATCTCCGCAAGTCGTTCGACGTACGGGAAGTGATCGCGCGGTTGGTGGACGGATCGCGGTTCGACGAGTTCAAGGAACGCTACGCCACCACGATCGTGTGCGGCTTCGCGCGCCTGCACGGCTTCCTGGTCGGCATCGTCGCCAACAACGGCGTGCTGTTCTCCGAATCGGCGCTCAAGGCGACGCATTTCATCGAGCTGTGCAACCTCCGCAAGATCCCGCTCGTGTTCCTGCAGAACATCACCGGCTTCATGGTCGGCAAGCAGTACGAGCGCGGCGGAATCGCCAAGGACGGCGCGAAGATGGTCCATGCCGTTGCCAACTCCGTCGTGCCGAAGTTCACTGTGATCATCGGCGGCTCGTTCGGTGCGGGCAACTACGGGATGTGCGGGCGCGCCTACGAGCCGCGCCTGCTCTGGATGTGGCCGAACGCGCGGATCTCGGTGATGGGCGGCGAGCAGGCGGCCGGGGTCCTCGCCACCGTCAAGCGCGACCAGCTCGCGCGCGACGGCAAGCCGTTTCCTGCCGCGGAGGAAGCCGCGATCAGGGATCCGATCCTCCGCAAGTACGACGAAGAAGGATCGCCGTACTACTCCACGGCGCGGCTGTGGGACGATGGGATCCTGGATCCGGTAGAGACGCGGTCGGCGCTGGCGCTCGGCATCTCGGCGGCGTACAACGCGCCGATTTCCGCGGCACAGTTCGGCGTCTTCCGCTTCTAGGTTCTCGGGGGTTCTCGAGGTTCGCGGGGTCAAGCGAGATGAGCTATCAGTTTCTGACCGTACGCCGCGATGGCCCGGTCGAGCGGGTGACGCTCAACCGGCCTGACGTACGGAATGCGTTCAACGAGCAGGTGATCGCGGAGTTGACCGCGTGGGCCGAGGGGGCGGCGGGCGATGACGGGTTACGCGTCGTCGTGCTCGCGGGCGCGGGCAAGGTGTTCAGCGCCGGCGCCGACGCGGAGTGGATGGCCCGCATGGCAGGCTACTCTCACCAGGAGAACGTGGACGACGCGGCGAGGGCCGCGGCCATGTTTCGCGCCATCAACGCGCTGCCATGCGCGGTGATCGGCCGGATTCACGGCGCGGCGCTCGGCGGAGGCTCGGGCCTGGCCGCGGTCTGCGACATCGTCGTATCGGCGGAGAACGCGATCTTCGGCTTTACCGAGACGAAGCTGGGCATCTTGCCGGCGATGATTTCGCCGTTCGTGCTGCCGAAGATCGGCGTTTCCGCGGCACGAGAGCTGTTCCTGACCGGCATGAGGTTCGACGCCCGGCGTGCGCGCGAGATCGGGCTGATCCACGCCGTGGTGCCGGAAGCGGAGCTCGACGAGACGGTGCAGCGGTATGTGGCGGAGGTCCTCGGCGCGGCGCCGACGGCGGTTGCCGCCGCCAAGCGGCTCATTCCCCAGGTCTGGGGGCAGCGCCCGGAAAGCGTTGCTGACGTGACCGCCCGAGCCATTGCGGCACAACGCGTCTCTCCCGAGGGCCAGGAAGGGCTTCGCGCCTTTCTAGACAAGCGAAAGCCTGGCTGGGCGCCATGAAGATGGCGCGGTCCAGGGCGCAGGGGTGCAGAGGTGCAAGGGTGGACGAGTGGCGCTGAAGCGGGTGTTGATCGCGAATCGCGGTGAGATTGCCGTCCGCGTGATCCGGGCGTGCCGCGAGTTGGGGATCGAGACGGTCGCGGTCTATTCAGACGCCGACGCCCGCGCTCAGCACGCGCTGCTGGCGGACCGGGCGGTCCGCATCGGACCGGCCGCGCCGCGCGAGAGCTACCTGAATCAGGCGGCCATTCTCGACGCGGCATGGAGCACTGGCGCCGACGCCATCCATCCTGGGTACGGATTTCTGTCGGAACGCGCCGGCTTCGCGCGCGCCTGCGAGGACCGGGGCATCGTCTTCATCGGACCGCCCTCCTCCGCCATCGAGCGCATGGGCTCGAAGATCGGGGCGCGCCGGCTGATGCAGGATGCAGGTGTGCCGGTGGTTCCCGGCGAGACGCCGCCGGATCAACAGGACGCGTCGCTGGTAGCTGCCGCCACCCGGATCGGATTCCCTGTTTTGATCAAGCCGTCGGCCGGCGGCGGCGGGATTGGCATGAAGGTGGTGCGCGAGCGTGTTGCGATGCTCGAAGCGATCGCTCAGGCTCGCCGCGAGGCGGAGGCGGCGTTCGGTGACGGCACCTTGTACGTCGAGCGACTCGTCGACCGGCCGCGCCACGTCGAAGTACAGGTGTTGGCGGATGCTCACGAGCAAACGGTCCACCTTTTCGAGCGCGAGTGCTCGATGCAGCGCCGGCACCAGAAGGTCATCGAGGAGAGCCCGTCGCCGGCGTTGTCGTCCTCGGTCCGCGACCAGATGGGACAGGCCGCGGTCTCGGCAGCCCGCGCCGCCGGCTATCGAAACGCCGGCACCGTCGAGTTCCTGCTCGAGGGAGAGGGCGACGATGCGCGATTCTATTTCCTCGAGATGAATACCCGCCTGCAGGTCGAGCACCCGGTCACGGAGATGGTCACGGGCGTCGATCTCGTACACGCGCAGCTGCGCGTGGCTGCCGGCGAACCGCTTCCGTGGTCGGAGCAGGCGCTGTCTCAACGCGGCCATGCCATCGAGTGCCGAATCTACGCCGAGGATCCGCTGCAGAACTTCCTTCCGCAAGCCGGTCCGCTCGTGATGTACCGCGAGCCCCAGGGCCCAGGGATCCGTGTGGACAGCGGCGTCACGGAAGGCGCCGAGATCACTGTCCATTACGACCCGATGATCGCCAAGCTGATCGTCGCTGGAGACACGCGCGAGGCGGCCAGACGAAGGGCTGTCGACGCGCTTCGCCGTTACGCCGTGCTCGGCGTGCGCACCAACATACCGTTCTTGATCGCCTTGCTCGAACATCCGGCGTTCATTCAGGGCAAGGTGGACACCGGCTTTCTCGATCGCGAGGGCGACGCGCTCCGCGCTGCGCTCGAGCCCGATCTGCCGCCGGCTGCCTTTGCCGCAGCAGCGGCCCACCAGCCGACTCCCGCTCAACCAATCGCCTCGACTGTCGCTGCCAGCCGGCGCGAGCCGGCTGTCGCCGATCCCTTCGTCTCGCTTGGAGAGTGGCGCAGCCGATGAGCGCGCTGACGATTCGCCTCGGCGATCGCGTCGTGGCGGCGCGAATCGACGGTGGCGGCGGGGTGATCATCGACGACACGACGTTCACCGTCACCGCCGCCCGACCGGGCGAATATGTGGTTGACGATGGCCGGCGGCGGTGGCACGTGGCGGTAGCGGACGCCGGTGATGCGCGTTGGGTCTCGGTGGACGGTCAAGTGGCGGTCGTCGAGGTCGAGAGCGGCACCGCGCGGGCTCCGCGCAAGAAGAGCGCTGCTGCCGATTCGATGATGGCCCCGATGCCGGCAACGGTGCTGAAGCTGCTCGTCGAACCGGGTCAGACGGTGACGGAAGGCGCGACGATCCTGGTGCTGGAGGCCATGAAGATGGAATTGCCGATTCGCGCGCCCCGCGACGGCGTCGTGCGCGCGGTTCACTGCGCCCAAGGCGAGCTTGTACAGCCAGGAGTGGCGCTCGTGGATCTGGAATGACCCCGCCGCCTCTCCCGCATCGCGTGACCATCGTCGAGGTCGGACCGCGCGACGGCCTCCAGAACGAAGCCGGCGTGGTGCCGACTGCGGCCAAGGTCGCGTTCGTGAACGCGTTGTCGGACGCCGGGCTGCCGGTGATTGAAGTATCGGCGTTCGTCTCGCCGAAGTGGGTGCCGCAGATGGCCGACGCGGCTGAGGTCTTCGCGTCGATCACCCGGCGCGACGACGTTCGCTATACGGCGCTGGTGCCAAACCTGGCCGGGCTGGCTCGCGCCGAAGCCGCCGGAGTGCGGGAGATTGCCATCTTCGCCGCGGCGTCCGAGACCTTCAGCAAGAAGAATATCAACCAGACCATCGCAGAGTCGCTCGCGACGTATCGCGCCGTCACAGACCAGGCCCGGGAACACGGGGTACCGGTGCGCGGATACCTGTCGACCTGCTTCGGCTGCCCATTCGAGGGGCGGGTGGCGCCGGACAAAGTGGCCGACGTGTCGGCACGGCTGCTCGACCTCGGCGTATTCGAAGTGGCGATCAGCGACACAATCGGGGTCGCCCATCCGGGTCAGGTTGGAGAGGTTCTCGACGCGGTCACCACCCGCGTGCCGCTCTCACAGGTGGCGCTGCACTTGCACGACACGCGCGGGACCGCGCTCGCCAACGTGCTCGCAGGACTGCAGTACGGAGTGACGACCTTCGACAGCGCCGCCGGCGGGCTCGGCGGCTGCCCCTACGCTCCTGGCGCGTCCGGCAACCTTGCGACCGAGGATCTGCTCTACATGCTCGATGGCCTGGGCATCGAGACGGGAGTATCGCTGCCGAAGGTGGTGGCGGCCTCGCGGGCGTTGGCCTCGTCGATCTCGCACCCGCTGCCATCGCGGTATCTGCAAGCTGTGGGGTCTTGAGGTCCTGGGGTCTTGAAGTCTTGCGGGTCTTGAGGTCCGGAGGGCTTGGGTCTCGGGGTGCCGCGAGCTAGGCTGAAGATATGAACGCGACGCGGCGGCAATTTCTTGGGTTGGCGGCCGCCGCGGCAGCAGCGGGCTTTGCAGCGCCCGCGGACGCGGTCCAGAACTCAGCGCCCCGCGTCGGACGCCCGCGCGCCGATGAGTTCGTGTTCGCGCGCTTGCGATACGACTCAGGCGACTGGGACTACAACCCGAAGGTTGCCGCCAACGTCCTCAACTCGGTCGTCGAGTACACGAACATCCCGGTTTACCAGGAAGAAGTCGTCATCACCGCGGACTCCGACGAGCTGGGCGGGTTTCCGTTCCTCTTCATGACCGGGCACAAGCTGGTGCGGTTCAGCGACAAGGAACGGGAGCGGCTGCGCCGGTACATCGGGCAAGGGGGGCTGCTCTTCTCCGACGACTGCAATCACGATGTTGCCGGGCTGTACGCGACGTCGTTCGAAGGCGAGATGAAGCGAATCTTTCCCGGCCCGAATGCGCTGGCGAAGCTGCCCAACACGCACCGGATTTACCGGAGCTTCTTCGTATTCCCCGACGGCCCGCCGCAGACCGCCCACGAGTTGAACGGCTGGGGCGACGACCTGGTGCACGACTACCTGCGCGGCGTCGAGCACGACGGACGCCTCGGCGTTCTCTACTCGAACAAGGACTACGGCTGCGAGTGGGACTACGACTGGCGCAACAAGCGCTTTCAGCGGGATGACAACACGAAGTTCGCGGTCAACATCGTCACGTACGCGCTGACGGCGTAGGCCTCGCCGCTGCGCGGCCCGGTGGGCCGCGCTTCGCGCGGTAGGCGCTCACTCCGTTCGCGTGGGCGGTCGCTTACGCGATCGCAGGAATCTTTCGAACTCGAGATCTCCAGATCCCCTACGCGAGCGAAGCGAGCGCCTGACGCGCGAAGCGCGGCCTGCCAAGCGGCGAAGCCGCGAGGCCTACGGCCGGGCGCAGCCCGGCCGCCTACGAATACGCCGCTCCCACCATGATTCGCCTGATCCGGCACCACGGCGAGCCGTGCGACGGGTGGTTGATCTGCACCGGCTGGCCCTTGGCGTCGCCGGTCGTGCCGAACATTTCCCAGTGCTCCTTGCCGGTGATCGCGTCGAGGTTCTGCCAGAAGTCGGTGGTGATCGCGTTGTAGGTGACGTCGCTCACCATCCGCGTCTTCTTGCCGTTCTTGATCTCCCAGAACGCGTCACCGCCGAACTGGCCGTTGAAGCGCTGCTGATCGATCGAGTAGCTGCCGCGGCCGTCGATGAGCACGCCGTCCTTGGTGTCGGCGATAATCTCGTCCGGCGTCGGCGAGCCCGGCGGGCCGGGATCGACGTGGACGTTCGGCATTCGGAGGAACGGATAGTTGCGCCACGACGTCGCGAACGTGCAGCCTCGCGATTCCTTCTCGCCGATGTAGTGTGCGGTCTCGCGGTTGGTCTGGAGGCCGACCAGCCGGCCTTCGCGCACCAGCGGCCACGACTGTGACTTGACGCCGTCGTCGTCGTAGCCCACCGTGCACATGCCGCCGGCCATCGTCCGATCGGCGCTCACGTTGAACAGCTTCGAGCCCATGATCCGCTTGCCGATATCATCCATCTTCACGAAGCTGGTGCCCGCATAGTTGGCCTCGTAGCCAACCACGCGATCGAGCTCGGTCGGGTGCGCGACGATCTCGTGAATGGTGAGCATCGCATGGTTCGGCGTCATGACGAGGTCTTTGAGCCCGACGCCGACCGGCGGCGCCGTGCAGTGCTCGATCGCTTCGGCACAAATCCGCTCCACGTTCTCGAGCATCTTCCCGTCGGTCACCACCTCGTAGCCGGCCGTCTTCGGCGCGACGCTGAAGGTGCGGGACTTGAACTTGCCGTCCTTGATCGCCGAGACCGTGAAACCGGGCGCGGTCCGCCATATCTCCTGCTCGATGTACGAGCCCTCGGACGTCGCCAGGTACTTCCACTCGTAGTCGAACGCCATGTTCGACTGGACGCGGGTGATCCCCGGGACCTTGAGCGCTGCCTCGTTGATCTTCATCAGGAACGCGATCTTGTCGTCGAGCGGCACGTCTTCCGGCTTCACCTTGACCGGCACGGCCCAGTAATCGGTGTAGGCCGGCACCGGAACGAGCTTCACCTCGAACCGCTTGCTGACGGCGCTGGCCTTGGCTACGTCGGTGGCCCTGGCGGTGATCTTCTTGATCTCGTCCTCGGTGACTATCGGGCTGCTCGCGAAACCCCAGACGCCGCTGTGGATGACGCGCACGCCGAAGCCGGCGCTCTCCTCGT
Source organism: Vicinamibacterales bacterium (assembly GCA_035495795.1). GTDB lineage: Bacteria > Acidobacteriota > Vicinamibacteria > Vicinamibacterales > UBA2999 > VFZN01. Next base: position 45,138 of record DATJFF010000018.1, on the reverse strand, counting down.
GTCCGCCGGCGCCGAAGCCGAAGCTGTCGGTGACGATCCGGTCGCGCACCGCCACGCTGTCGTTGACGTTGCGCGTGAAGCGGATGTCCGCGTAGGTGCAGCCAAGCCGTTTCGCCTCGGCGAGCGCGATGTCGGATAGTCCCTTGAACTTCGACTGCAGGACCTGCCCCTGCGGAGACTGGGCAACCAGATCGCCAACCAGGTCGCTGGCATACAGCGCTACGCCGGCAGCGCTCAGATTCCTGACGAACTCGCGTCGCTTCATCGTTACACCGCCGGAGAAATGGACGTCATCGTAAAGTCTTCGAGCTTCATCGCCGGGACCAGGGCCGTACCCGGATTGTCGTAAGCCTCACCCGTGTGCATCGGGATCGGGCGCCCGAGCATCGAGATGTTGTTGAAGCTCACCGCCGGCGACTCGTTCCACCGGAAGTTCTGCACCGGGCCGACCACCTCGCCGTTCTCGATCAGGAACAGGCCGTCGCGCGTCATGCCAGTGTTGAGGAGCGTCATGCTGTCCACCGGGCGGATGTACCAGAAGAACGTCACCAGCAAGCCGCGCCGCGTGGACTCGATCATCTCCTCGACCGTGGCCGTGCCGCCGTCCATGACCAGGCTCATCTGCGGTGTCGTGCCGGTCGGGTCCTTCTTCTGGCGCTGAGCCCAGAACCGGTCGTAATACAGGTTCTTGACGACGCCCTTCTCCACCCACGTGATGCTCTTTGCAGGCAGTCCATCCTGGCCGACGGGCGACTGCCGAAGCACCGGGTTGCCGATCTCGCTCCGCAGCGTGAAATTGTCGCCAAACACCTTTTCGCCTAGCCGCGTCGTGCCGCGCTCCTTGCCGCTCATGAAGCTGCGCCCCTCTTCAGCGGCTCTGGCGTTGAGGCTACCGAGCATCAGCGAGAGATACCGTGCCGCCGGCCGCGGTTCGAGGATCACTGTGTAGTTGCCCGGCTCGATCGCCCGCGGTTTGGCGGACTTGAGCGCCTTGTCGGCGGCCACCTCGGTGAGCATCGCGGCGTCGATGTTCTTGAGGTCCTTCACGCCGGTCGTGCCTGCCCATCCGGATCCGGTCTGGTCCGGGGTCCTGCAGGTCAAGATGAAGCTGGCATCCGCGTAGTGAAAGTAGGTGAAGAGGCCTTCGGAGTTCGCGCTCGCCTCAACCCAGTCGAACTTCGGGATGTAGCCGGCGCCGAGCACGCCTTTCTTCTCGCAGATGTCGGTGCTCACTTTGACCATCTGGGCCCGCTCGGCCGGGCCGAAGTTCACGGCCGAGGGCAGCGCCGCATCCACCTCGATGTATTGCTGCGGCGGCTTCACGAGCGGCATTACTTCAGGGTTCTCGGGTTTGCGCTGTGCCAGCGCCTGCACCGCCTCGATCGTGCGCTTGAGCGAAGCGTCGTCGAACTGGTGTGTGGTGGCGCTCGCGGTCTTCTTGCCATAGAAGACCGTGATCTGAACCTCCTGGTCGTTCTCGATCATGTTCGCCGTGATGCTCGAGTTCGCGTAGCGCGTCGCGGAGCGCTCGCCGCCAGAGAAGTCCACCTTCACCGCATCGGCCTTGCACATGTTCAGGACCTTGTCGGTGATGGCTTTCACTTCGTCGCGTGAGTAGGACATGAGAGGTCTTGGGGTCTTGAGGTCTTGAGGTCTTGGGCTGCGATGTCCCGGTTCTGAGCTCTTCAGAAATGTATCATCGCAGGCCCGCGCGGCGGCGCAGCCACCACTCGCCGGCGAGACAACCGGCGAATGGGATGAGCCACCACCACGAGCGCATGGGGTGGCGAGTTTCGGGACGGCGCTCGGGCCCGCGGGCGCCGAGCCAGGCCCGAACCACCGGCTCGATGTCGCCATCGGTCACCACGGCGCCGCTGGTTCGGGCGGCGATGGACGCGACTTCTGCCCGAGTCCAACGCTGGGACGAACCGTGGGCTGCGCCACCGCCGATCGCGGCCGTCCCTTGACCGAGCCCGTCAACGGAAGCGGCGATCTGGCAACCCGTTCGGGTTCCAAGCGGGACGCGTCCGTAAAACGCTCCGGCCGCATCGCCGGGCCACAATCGAATCGCGACTGGTTCGCCGAGGTCGCACGTTCGCGTGGCCGCGACGTGCCACGACTTCACTTCGCTCAGCGATCGCGCCCGCACGCTGACCTCGACCTCGCCGCCGTCCTCGGGTGTTCCACGGGCGACTCGCACGTCTACCGGCTCACTCACTCCGCCCGCCAGAGCCGCGATCGTGGCCTGCCAGAACCGTTCGAATACGCCGTCCTCACCGCGATGACGCCAGGCGTCGAGCGCGCCCGACACCAGTACCACTCCGGCGCCGAGCGGCGCGCTCACGACCGACGGTCCGTGTGGCGCCTCGGCCCAGACGTGATCGAGCGGCGTCACGCCGGCTGCGATCAGCCACTCGGTCCCGCGCAGCGGGCCGGCCGCCACCGCCGACGGATCGATCCGCTCGCGCCAGGAGTGCACCAGCAGCTTCGTCACCGGGCCGTGCAGCGGCCGATCGGCAACGAGCACCACGGCTCCGCCGCGCCGGCGCACGAACCCATCGAGTCTCGCGACGTCCTCGCTGGTCAGCGCATCCGGTGCGCCAGCGATGACGACACGCGCGCGATCGAGCTGACGCGCTCCCAGCAGATTGGGGTTGGACGCGACGCTGATCCCCGGTGCAACGTCCGTGCGGGCCAGGAGCTCGAAACGCCGGTCGTCCTCGAGGGCTCGCCGGATGAAGGTTGATCCCCACGAGGGGCGGCGTTCGATCGCGACCACCGGCCATCGGCCGGCCGACACATCCACCGTCGCGGCGACGTCGTCGTCAAGTGGGGTGACGTCGCTCTCGTCGGTTCTCGCCTCGGCGACGAGCTGACGCGTGCCGCCCGACACCGGCCACCACGGCACATCCACTGTCACATCTCCGTCCGCCGACCACGTATGGACGGCCTCGCCGACGATGGCGCTGCCGTCGCGCATGCGGATTCGTGTGTTCCGTCCCTGAAGCCCGCGTCCGCTGAGCGTGACCCGAGCGACGGCCTGGCCGTCGAGATGCGCCGGGGCTGCGGCCAGTTCCCTTGCCTCGACATTGTTCGTCAGTGGTTCGCCGACGGAGGCGAAGTAGAGCGGGCCCTTGCGATCCGGCGGGATGACGACCGGCGCTCCGTCAGTCAGCACGAGGCACGGCTGCGTCGCGTCGCACGGCAGCGAGAGGCCTTCGGCCACCTCGTGAACGCGAACCGTTCCGGCCGCGCCGAGCCGCCGCCCAAGGCCTGCGGCCGTCTGCCGCGCCAGGTCGAGGACGGTCAGCGACGATCCATCGCGAGCCGGCCTGGCATCTCGCGCCGACCGGACGATGGCCGCGTCGACAACGATTGGCGGCTGTGGCGCGATGGTGGACTGGGGATCGAGCCAGCACATGATGGCAACGCCGATCGCGGTCAGGCGGAGCAGTGTTGCGAGCCTCACCGCCGCTCTCCCGGGCGTGTTTCCTCACGCCACCAGCCCTGCAGCTCGCTACGCGCCGGAGCGGTTGCCGATGCGCCGCTCCTGGCGCGCGCGTAGGCTGAGAGCCGTACCATCGCGCGTTCTGCCGCCTGCCGCCTCGCCTCCGGTGTCATTGCAGCGGCAAGGCTGACGGCGATCTGCCGCCAATCGTCTGCCCCTGCCTCAATCGAGGCGAGCCGTCCCAGCAAGCCTGCATCGGGCGCGCCGCCGGATTCTCCGATTGCCGCAAGCTGGCCTAAGAGCTGGCGCGCGAGCTCGACGTCGGATCCTGGCTCCCGCCTCACGTCCCTTCCGGCGGGTCGCGCCCTGGCCGAATCGCCGGTCAGCCGGCGCGACGGATCGATTCGCGACCGTTCGCCGAGCGTCCGAAGGAAGTAGCGGCGGCGGTCGAAGGCCCGCTGCAACGCGGCAAGCGCACTCCGTTCGAACACGAGCGCCCCTGTCGTGTCGCCGTCGTTCAGCCGCGCTTCGGCGCGCGACATGTCGTTGATCGCGCGCAGCATTTCGGCGCGGCCCGCGTTCTGGAGGCGGCCTTCCTGCAGCTCGTGTGCCTGCTCCGCCTCGACGACCTCGTCCTCCACTTCACCGCCGCTCAGGAACACGACCTCGGCGCGCACCATGCGCTGCTCCATCGCGAGCAGCTTCGTCCGCTCCGTCCAGGCTGCGGCGTCCGGCCGCGGCCGCTCCGCCTGCAAACGCTCCGTCTTGACGATGACCATCTGCTGACTGAGCGCGTAGCGGCGATCTTCGTCCGGGAGCGCCGCTCCGGCAGACGCGAACTCGAGTCGCTTCCCCACTTCGATTGTGTAGGCCTCGGAGTCCACCCACCCGGCGCGCGGGTTCGAATCGCGGACGAGCGCCCGGTAGACAATCGAATCTCCGTCGTCGAGCTTCAACGATGAAAGCGCCAGCCGCGCACTGGCCCGCCACTCCCGCTCGCTCGCCTTCTCAATGGCGACGGGAATCTCACCCTCGGCAAAGGCAAACGATTCACCCGAGCCGGACATCCTGACGAAGGCGAGACGAAGGCCCGTCAGCGCTTCGGCATCGCTGGCGGCTATCGCGATCTCGACGGCCTGTCGTGAATCGGTGAAAGCGAGATCGTGAGCGGGCGAGGTGATGCGCACCCGAGGTGCGGCGTCCGGGGCAACCACGAGGTTCACCACCCGGGTGTCAGCCGGGTCCGCAACGCGTGGGCCGACGGCGAGGACGACGCCGCTCGATCCAGCGGGCGACCATTCGGCCGTGAACCGCTCGGAACTCTCTGCCGTGAGCGAACGCAACGGCTGTCCCGGCTCCACCAGCCACGCGGCGGGCGCCGGCGTGGACAATTCGATCCGAATCCTGCCGCCTTCCGGTACCAACAGCTGCTCGGGATTTTCGAGCACCTGCGGCGGCCGGGCGATGTACGCAGGCGCCGTGATCGTCGCGCGGATCTCTCGTATCGTGCCGGGAACTGCAGCCGCCACTGCGGCACTTCTCGGGTGCGGCCGGCTGAAGGTGCTCCAGCTGACCGCCCCGGCTCCGGCCAACGCGGCGAACGCGAGAGCGATGGGTCCCAGCAGAGGGGCTGCTATTGCAGGGCGAACCGTGGCGGTACGCGCCGTCGCCTGGCGAATCACCTCAGCGCTCATTCCGCCAGATGCCTGCAGCTTGCCGGAGCCCAGCGCGGTGGCCGTGACAAGCAGGTTGTCGAGCCCGCCTGACACCGCCTCGATCCTGGCCGCGGCCGCCTCCAGCGTCCAGTGCCTCAACTCACGGTTCGCGACCGTGGCCATGACGCCGATCGCTGCTATCCCTGCGATCCCTGCCGCTATCTCTCGCGGGATTCGCGTCAACCCCGACAGAAGCAGCGTTGCCGCAAGCAACACGAGACCCGCGGCGGCGCCGGTCAACAACCCGCCAAAACGCAACCGCCGCTGCACGGCAGGGACGACGGCGATCAGGTCCACGCTGCCCCCCGGCGCAAGAAACCTTCCGCGATCAGGAGGGCGACGACGAGCGCCCACGCCATCTGTCGATCGCCGGTGTCCACCGGCACCAGTCGACCTTCCGGCGCCGGTTCCCGCGCAATCGCGGCGAGTTCGTCGTCGGTGAGGGTTTCCGGCTCCCAGCTGTCCCGGGATGCCGCAAGACGAGCCTCGAGCACCTCGGCAAGCCGATCGACGCTGCCCGGCCAATCCACTTCGATCCGATCGAGCAACCCTGCCGGTGGCAAACGCAGCCCGCGATGGAGCACCGCGCGAAGCGCCGCATCCGCTGCTGGCTGCTCGGCCGGCGTCGCAACGATTCGGATTGGCGGCTCATCGAGAGGCTCGGCGTTCAGCTCTCGGACTTCGGTGCTGGTCGGTGTCAGGACAAGCTGCTCGAGCGTCCGGACGGGCCGTCCATCGCGCCACGTCAGCCGCGAGATCTCGCGCGTGCGGACGGCACTCCCCTCGCCTGTCCGGATCAGTCGAACGCCGATCTGCGCCGGAACCGCGGCGAAATCGGCCGCATCCGTCGACCCACGTCTAAACGCCGACATCACCACCAGCTCCCGCATCGTCGGCGACTGCTGCTCGAGCCAGCGCACTGCATCCGCCACCGCATCGCGGAGCCGGGTTCGCGCGAACACCGCGCCAGCTGCTGCCGATCGCAGCTCGTCATCGGGTGCTGCCGTGCGATCCTCCAGAACGACTGCGCGAGCCACCCGGGCCCGCCATGCCGCCTCGCGCAAGGGCGTCACGATGATGGGGCCGGCCAATGCCGCCACCGCCAGCAGGAAAATGGCGACACGAAGGACGAGTAGCGGCCAGTCCTGGATGCGGCTGCGACGGACCGCCGACAGGCGCGTCGGCTCGAGGAACCGGACCGTTGGGAAGCGGATCGGACTGCGCCGCGCACGCGACAGCAGATGAATGGCGATCGGAAGCCCGATGACCGCCGCCGCCCACCACACGCCAGGCTGCTGAAACGCGATGCTCACGCTGTCGTCCCCTCGGCCCTCGACACGACGAATCGGCGCAGCGCGCGCTCGAGGTCCTCCCCGGTGGTAACGCGTAGGTAGTCCAATCCTTCCCGCCGCACCGCGGTCTGGAGGTCCTGCAGCCACGACTTCACTCGTGACGCGTATCCCGCCGCGGCGGCCTCCGCCTGCACGACGACTGAACGGCCCGTCTCAGCGTCCACGAACTCCGCGGCCCCGGCGGCTGGAAGTTCCAGCTCGTCGTCGCTGAGGGTGTGGATGACGACGACTTCCTGGCCGGCTCGTGCAAGACGGCGCATCGTGCCAAGGGCATCGGCGTCGTAGAAGTCCGATACGACGATGACAAGGCCGCGGCGCTTTATCAGACCGAGGGTGCGGGCCAGAGCCGTTGAAAGCGGCGCAGTTCCGGACGCATCGAGGAACGCGAGCTCCCTGAGAAATGCACTGAGGTGGCGGTGGCCGCTTCGCGCCGGAAGGTAGCGCACGCCGTCACCGACTGCCAGAAGCCCCACCCCATCGCCTTGATCGAGAATCAGCGTTCCCAGTACCGCGGTGATCCGTCGTGCCAGCGCGAACTTGTCGCCGTAGTCCATCGATCGCGAGACGTCCACGACGAACAGCGCGTGCAGGTTCGTGGTCTCGCGAAACTGCCGCGTGTAGAAGCGATCCGTCCGGGCAAAAAGCTTCCAGTCAACGTGCCGGAGGTCGTCGCCCGGGCGGTAATGCCGGTACTGGCTGAACTCGGCGCTGTAGCCGTGGAAGGGGCTGCGATGCAGGCCATGCCGCAACCCTTCGACGGTCGTGCGCGCGACGAACTCGAGGTCGCGAAGCGTCGAGAGCTCCGACGCGGTCGCTATGTGCGGGCGGGACATTGGTCACGCGCGGAGGGTCGGAGGGATCGCGTCCAGCAGCCGCCCCACGATCGCTTCCGCGTCGATCCCGTCGGCCTCGGCCTCGAAGTTCACCAGCACGCGATGCCTGAGTACTGGCGCGGCGGCGGCCCGAACGTCCTCGAGCGACACTGCCGGACGGCCGTGCATCACCGCGCGCGCCTTGCCCGCGAGCAGCAGCGCCTGCCCGGCGCGAGGCCCGGCCCCCCAACGCACCCACTGGCGAACGAAATCCGGCGATTCGCCAGCTGACACCGGCCGCGTCGCGCGCACGAGCCGCGCGGCATAGTCGACGACGTTGTCGGCGGCCACGACCTCGCGAACCAGCAACCGGGCGCGCTCGATCGATGCGCCGTCGGCCACCGGCGACGCCGTGCGCTCCTCGCCCGTTGTCGTCTGCGACAGGATGGCCCGCTCCTCCGCCGCCGTCGGGTAGCCGATGACGACGTTCAACATGAACCGATCGAGCTGCGCCTCGGGAAGGGGGTAGGTCCCTTCCTGCTCGATCGGGTTCTGCGTGGCAAGCACGAACAGCGGCCGGTCGAGTGCGTAGCGCTTGCCGCCGATCGTCACCTGGTACTCCTGCATCGCCTCGAGCAGGGCGGCCTGGGTCTTCGGAGGTGTCCGGTTAATCTCGTCGGCCAGGATGATGTTCGCGAATATCGGACCGGGCAAAAACCGGATGACGCGTGCGCCACTGGTCCGATCCTCTTCGATGACCTCGGTGCCTAGAATGTCCGACGGCATCAGATCGGGGGTGAACTGGATGCGGCTGAACCTCAGGTGGACGGCGTCGGCCAGCGTCTTGATGATGAGCGTCTTGGCCAGGCCGGGCACGCCGCGCAGCAGGCAGTGCCCGCCGGCGAGGAACGCTACCAGGATCTCCGTCACCACCGCATCCTGCCCGACGATCACCTTGCGCAGTTCGCGCTGGAGCCGGTCCATCAGGGTGGCGGCCTCGGCCAGGGTCATTGCCGTCGCGGCGGCAGACACGTCAGGAGGCGGCACGGCATCGATCTTACAGGGAACGACTAGCCGAACGGGTGATCCCGACCCACGCCGCGCCTCCTACGCTAGCTTCATGACCGATATTCTCTCGACCCTCTCCTCGCAACTCGCGCACGCCGCCGAGCAGGCGGCCGCATCGGTGGTTCAGGTCGGCGCCCGCCGCCGCCCGGTCGCCGGACTCGTCGTCTCCGAAGACCTCGTCGTCACACCGGCGCAGCACCTCGACGACGACGCGCTGATCGTACGGCGCGGTGACGGGCAGACCGCCGAAGGAACCGTGCTCGGCCGTAGTCCCGCAACTGGACTGGCGGTTGTCCGGGTGGCCAATCTCGGCGTGCCTCCGGTGCGGACCGCGGCAGAGCCGCAGGTGGGCCACCTGGCGATCGCGGTCGGGCGCACGTGGAGCGGCGCAGTCTTCGCGCACCTGACGTCGGTTGCCGTCGTCGGCGGTCCGTTACGCACCGGCCGGACCACCGAGATCGCCCGCGTGATTCGCATCGACTCGGCGCCGCATGGCGCGCTCACCGGAGGCGTGCTCGCCGACGGCGATGGCCGAGCGCTCGGGGTGATCACAGCCGGCGCGATCCGCGGGACCGCTGTTGTCGTCCCCATCTCGCTGGCCGCAGCCGCCGCGCATGACGTTGCATCACAGGGAGGCGCGCGCCAGGGCTTCATCGGCATCAGCTCGACCGCGGCAACCCTGCCGGCGCGCCAGCGGGCGGGACGGGCGCAGGAGTACGGCTTGCTGGTGAGCGGGCTGGTCGAAGGCGGACCGGCGGATGCGGCCGGCCTGCTGGTCGGCGACGTCGTCGTCGGCTTCGAAGGCGAGCCGATTCAAGAACCGGAGCACCTGGTGATGCGGCTCCGCGGGGATCGGGTCGGCAAGCCGGTCGCGTTGACCGTGCTGCGCGGCGGCGTCGCCCAGGAGGTGACAGTGACCGTCGGCGAGCGGCACAGATGAAAGTGTTCATCGCCAGCGCGAGTGCGGCGGAACGTGCCGCGCTGGCGGCCCGGCTCTCCGAGTCGGGCTCGTGGCAAGTGGTGAGCGATCCCGCATGGGCCGACGTCGTGATCCTCTCGACCGAGGAATGGGCCCGGCTCAACCCGGTCGCTGTTGCCACGCGGGCGCGACTCGACGCGCCGGTGGAGAGTCTAACGCCGCGGGAGTTCGAGGTCCTGCGCCTGGTTGCCGAGGGTCTGCACAACCGGGAGATTGCAGAGCGGCTTGGCGTCACCGAGCACACGGTGAAGTTTCACCTCGGCGCGATTTTCGGAAAGCTCGGCGCCTCTACGAGGACAGAAGCTGTGCGGCGCGGCCTCAGTCTCGGGGTGATCGACATTTAGAGGCCCGCGCAGGCGAATCTGGCGATCTCGCGATCTGGTGATGTGGCGATCAATCTGGCGATCTGAAGATCTGGCGATCTATCTAATGATCTTGAGATCTATCTGGTGATCTTGGCGAATGCAAACCGATCTCGATCTTCTCGACGCGTATTCGCGTGCGGTGATCGGCGCGGTCGAGCGTGTCGGGCCGGCGGTTGTGAAGGTAGACGTTCGTGGCAGCTCCACCCCGAAGTCGCGCCGGGCTGACGTCGGCGGTGCGGGATCGGGATTCCTGTTCACACCGGACGGCCTCCTCCTCACCAACAGCCACGTCGTCGCCGCGGGGTCCGAGGTGTCCGTGTCGATGACCGACGGCCGGGTGCTCGGCGCCGATCTTGTTGGCGACGATCCGCACACCGACCTGGCGGTACTTCGCGTAACAGCGCCAGAACTCACCGCGGCGCCGCTTGGCGACTCGTCGAGCCTGCGCCCTGGCCAGGTCGTGATCGCGATCGGGAACCCGTTCGGGTTTCAGCACACCGTCACTACCGGTGTGGTGAGCGCGATCGGTCGCTCGCTTCGCGCCCGCACCGTCGGACTGATGGAAAACCTGATCCAGACCGACGCGGCCCTCAACCCCGGGAACTCCGGAGGCCCGCTCGTCACCAGCCGGGGCGAGGTGGTCGGCGTCAACACGGCGGTGATCCTCGGCGGCCAGGGCATCGCATTCGCCGTGCCGATCAACACCGCGACGTGGGTGATCTCGTGCCTGCTCAGGGATGGGCGCGTGCGCCGCAGTTACCTCGGCGTCGCGGGGCAGGACGTACCCATCCCGCGCCGTCTTGTCCGCGAGCACAACCTGCCGCGCGAGCGAGCCATGACGATCACCTCGGTCACGCCGAAGAGTCCCGCGGATCGCGCCGGCCTGCGACCAGGTGACTTGCTGATTGACTTCGGGGGAACCCCGATCGGCGGCGCTGACGATCTGATCCGGCTGCTCACCGACACGACCATCGGCGTCGAGACACCGGTGCGCGTCCTGCGCCACGGCACCCCCCGGCGTCTGATCGTGACGCCGGGCGAATCTCAGTAGGCTCTAGGCTTTAGGCTCTGGGCTTTAGGCCTGCACGCGTGCAGTCTGCATACGCCACCAGGACTCGAATGCAGGAGGACACGTGTGACGTGCCTAGAGCCTAGAGCCTGAAGCCTAGAGCCTGCTATTCCGTCAGCGCCACCGTCGGGTCCGTGCGGGCCGCGCGTCGAGCGGGAATGACGCTCGCGATCACGGCCACGACGAGAAGCAGCGCGGCTACCGTCGCCACCACGGCCGCGTCCATCGCGCCGACTCCGTAGAGTACCGACTCGATGGCTCGGCGCAGGAAGAAGGCGCCGAGAAGTCCGAGCACCGCGCCGGCCGCGACGATGAGCGCGCCCTCGCCCAGCACCAGCTGGAAGATCCGCGGCGCGCCTGCTCCGAGCGCCATGCGAATGCCGATCTCGCGGCGGCGCTGCGATACCTGATATGCCAGGACGCCGTAGATGCCAATCGCGGCGAGGAAAAGGGCGACGACTGCGAACCCGGTCGCGAGGAGCGTTGGCGTCCGGCGATCCACCAGCACCTCGGAGGTCCGCTCGGCCATCGTCCGCACGTTGTACAGCGGCAACTCCCCGTCTACCTCGCTGATGGCGCGCCGCACCGTCTCGGCCACCGCCTTCGGGTCGCCTGCGGTGCGGACGGCGAGTCCCATGCCGCCCACCGAGCGCTGGCGATAAGGACGGTAATAGGCGCCATGCTCCTGGTTGACGCCTTCCACAGGACTGGTCAGGCGCATGCTGCCGACGACTCCAACCACGGTCAGCATCTCGTCGTCAGGCGGCTGCTTCAGCAAGTTCTCCGCGCTCTCCGGCTGGAACATGCGCTTGCCGATGACGTTGCCGTCCGGCCAGAAATGCTTGGCGAGCCGCTCGTCGACGATGATCACCTTCTGGCGATCCTCGGCGTCGCCCTCGTTGAAGAAGCGTCCGGCAACCAACCGCGCACCCATCGTCTCGAAGTAGCCGTCGCTGATCGACACCTGGAACGGCGAGATCACCGACTCCCCAGGCGCCATCTGGTAGCCCTCGGCGAGGATCACGCTGTCGCTGTTGTTCCCGCTGAACGGGATGATGGTCGAGAAGCCGGCCGCTTGCACACCCGGGATAGCTCGAACGCGCTCGAGCAGGCGGGCGCTGACGGTTCGCCGGTCGGCGTCTTCCGGATAGCGTGACACCGGCAGGCTGATCAACCCGGTAACGACGCCGTCCCCGCGAAAGCCCGGATCCACGGCGAGGATTCGCTGGAGGCTGGCGACCATCACCCCGGCGCCGATCAGCAGCATCAGCGCAAACGCCACCTGGCTGGTGACCAGGGCGCGGCGAATGAAGCGTGCTTTGCGGGTCGGCGTACCCGAGCGTCCTTCCTCGCGGACCACCTGCGCGACGTTGGTGCGCCGAAGCACGCCGACCGGCAGCGCCGCCATCACGGCTCCAACCAGCGCCACGAGGCCGACCGTGAAGCCGACGACGCGGAAGTCCATGCTGATCTCACCGCTGCGCGGCAACCGATTGAGACCGAGAACGGGGGCGGACGCGAGCGCCCACCATCCAAGCACGAGTCCCGTGATACCGCCGAGCGCGGCAACGATCGTGCTCTCTGTGAAGCTCTGGCGGGCCAGGCGTCCGAAGCTCGCGCCGAGCGCGTGGCGCGTCGCCAGCTCGCGCATCCGGCCGCTCGAGCGAACCAGGACAAGGTTCGTCACGTTGACGCAGCCGATGACGAGCACCAGCAGCACGCCGCCCCACAGCAGGGTCAGCGTCCGGCGTGTCTCGCCGACAAGGTATTCCTGGAAGGGCTCGGCCTCGGTCGCGAACCGCGCGTTGATGAGAACCTGCTTGAGGTTTGGAAAGCGTTCGAGGTTCACGGCGTTGAGCGCGTCGAGCTGGCTCTGCACCTGCGGAACGGCGGCGCCTGCCTGCAACCGCCCGACCTGATTCCAGTTGTTGCTGTGCCGCTGGTCGTCGGCGCGATCCTCGGCCGAGAACGCAACGGCGCGAAGCAGCTGAATGTCCGGATCGACGAACTTGAACTGTGGCGGCAAGACGCCAACGATCGGCATCGTCACCCCGTTGACCCTGAGCGACTGGCCGACGGCCGAGTCCTGGCCGCCGAATGCCTGCTGCCAGTAGCCATAGGTCAGCATGACTTTCTGATCCTGGCCTGGCTGCGCCTCTTCTTCCGTAAAGACTCGACCGCGATACGCGGTCACGCGGAGCACGCGGAAAAACGAGGGGGTCACCACCAGCCCCTGCAACCGCTCCGGCTGGCCGCGATCGCCGCCGATTGTCATGCCGGACTGCCGGTACATCGCCAGGCTCTCGAGCGCCTTCACCGCCTCGAGACGATCGTAATAATCGGGCACGCCGTTCTGCGCCTGGGCGATGCCGGCGCCGCGGTAGGAGTTGTGCACCGTGACGAGCTGCTCCGGCTGCTCGAACGGCAACGGCTTCAGCAGCACGCCGTCCACAACGGCGAAGATGGCGACGTTCGCCGCCAGGCACAAGGCCAGAGTGGCGACGGTCGTCAGGGTGAAGGCGCGATCCTTCCAGAGGCCGCGCAGGGAGACACGAATGTCCTGCCAGAGCCGGTCCATTGTGGGATTTGACGTTCAGAGGACTGGCCGGGTTCTGGCGGCTCGCTCTCCCTTCTGCCGTTGCCTTATGCCTTTTGCCTTTTGCCTTGACGTCTACTTGACGCGATACAGGAGGAACATCTGCCGCGGCAGGAAACCGTGCTGCGTCGTCAGCGAGAAGCCGGCCTGTTCGAGCTCAGCGGAAATCTGGTCGGGCGTGAAGCGGAACTCTGCCGGCGGTCCCGAAGGGGCGTCTTTCCGGAAATCCACGATGGCGAGCGTGCCGCCAGGCTTGAGGGATCCCTTCAGCTTGGTGAAATAGGCGACGCGATTCGGAATGTGGTGGTACGTATCGACGATGAGGATCGTGTCGACGGGTGCGGGGAGATTCGGGCTGTCGGCGCCGGCCAGGACCGGCGTCAGGTTCTTCAGGCCTTCCTTGGCGGCACGCGCGTTCAAGTACTCGATCATCGACGGTTCGATGTCGACGGCGTACACGGTTGGCGCGGCCGCGGCGTGCGCGAGCCGTGAGGAGAAGTAACCGGTGCCGGCGCCAATATCGGCCACGGCCTGACCGGGCTTCAGACCGAGCGCTTCGATCACGCGGGCCGGCATCTGCCAGGCGTCGCGGGCCGGGTCGTCAAACTCTTTCGCCCACTGCGCCGCATTGTCGAAGTGACGCTCCATGTGATCGGGCTTCTGCTGCGGCGAGGCGAGCAGGGTCGCGGGCAGGAACACGAGCGCGGCAAGAACCGAGGCGCGGGAATTGGCCATAGCGGTAGTCTCCAGCGGACAGGCGGGCGCGCGGCTGCGGCATGTTGCCGCAGGGCCGATCCGGCGCATAATCAAAGAGCCTGCCTGTCGTTCGTCGCCGCTTATGACCCCACGTCCCCAACCCGGCGGCTGGTTCATGCGTTTTTCGCTAGCCGCCGCGCTGACCGCGACCGTCGCGCTGCCGGGGAGTGCGCAGACCACTCCGGCGCCACGGTTGAGCCAGGACCTGCCCGACAGCGATTTCCTGTTCAAGCGGCCGCGCGGCACGCTCAGTGTCCGTGGAGGCTTGCTGTTCCCCAGGGAAGGTTCGGACCTTTACACGTTCATCGAGGACCAGCTGACCATCGACAAGGGCGATTTTCGAAGCCCCCTGTTCGCCATCGAGCTCGGTTACTCCCCCACTGCCCGCCTCGACATCGTCGGCGGGTTCGACCTGGCCAGACAGAACGTTCGTTCGGAGTACCGGCACTTCGTGGACAACAACTTGCAGCCGATCGAGCAGGAGACGAGCCTGCGACAGAACTCCTTTACCGGCACCGTGCGGTTTGCCCTGGTTCCGCGCGGCCGGGCGGTGGGCAACTATGCCTGGATTCCATCCCGGGTGCAGCCCTACGTCGGGGCCGGCGGCGGGTTCGTGTTCTGGGAGTTCAAGCAGGCCGGCGACTTCATCGACGTCGGCGACGGCACGGTTTTCCCCGACACCTTCGAGTCAAGTGGAGTCTCCTTCGCGGGGCACGTACTCGGCGGCGTCGACATCCAAATGTACAAACGCCTGTTCCTGACGACCGAAGCGCGGTATGTATGGGCGCAGGGAGAGCTGAGCAACGAGTTCGTGGGGTTCGAGCCGCTCGATCTGTCGGGCCTGAAGCTCGCCGCGGGCATCAACTTCGTTTTTTGAGGGCGATGACTATGACCATGCGCGCGTTCGTTCTCACACTGGGGCTGACGGCCCTGCCGGCGCTCGGCTGGGCGCAGGGAGGACCCGTGGACCCGCGGTGGAGCCCATACCTGGGCTGCTGGCAGTTGGAGCGCGAATCCACCGGCAACCCGGTCGCCGACCTCATCGCCGTCGCGACACGACAGGCGAGGGCCGCCGCCGCGCAGGAGGACGTGATGATTTGCGTCAACCCTGCGGCTGACGCAAAGGCCGTCTCCCAGCAGACCGTCCTGAACGGCGCGTCGGTCCTGGACGAGATCGTCACTCCCGACGGCACCGTCCGGCCCGGCCAGGACGGGTCGTGCCGCAGCACGCGCAGCGCCGAGTGGTCGCGGTCCGGGCGGCAGTTGTTCAGCCATGGCACGGTCAGCTGCGAAGGCCAACCCGAACGCACGATCAGCGGCCTGAGCCTGATGATGTCGGGACCGACCTGGGTGGACGTGCAGATGGTGGAAGTGCGCGGGAACCGGAACGTCCGGGTCCGCCGCTACGTGCTGTCGCGCGAGCAGCGCCGCCTCGCGCGCGCGACCTCGCCCGATGCGCCGCCGCCGATGGATCGATGGGCGTTGGACGAGGTGAAGGACGCGGCGAAGCACGTGGCTCCGGAGGTCCTGCAGGGCGCCCTCGTCGAAGTCGGTAACAAGCTGCCGCTCAATGCCCGCCGGCTGGTGGAGCTCGAGAAAGCCGGTGTACCCGGGCCCGTGGTGGACGTGATGGTGGCGCTGTCGTTTCCCGAGAAGTTCGTCATCGAGAAGCCGACCGGCTCCAACTACGGCTACAGCTCCTACGGCGGCGGTGGCGGTGGTTTCGGGGGCACGCTGGATCCGTGGCTCGTCGCCAGCGATCTTGCGTGGCTCTCGCTCTATTCGCCGTTCGGCTACCAGTACTACGGCTACTACGACCCGCGTTACGGCTCCGGCTGGGGCAACTGGGTCGTCGTCGCGCCGCCAATCGTCACCCCACCCACAGACGATGCGAACGGGCGTGTGGTCAACGGCCTTGGTTACACGCGGGTTCGGCCGCGCGATCCCGAGCCGCGGGTCACCGGAAGCTCCGTGGACCGCTCCGGCAGCGGCGGTTCGTCGAGCGGAGGCTCGACGGGCTCCGGCGGCTCGGGGGGCGGTTCAGGTGTTACCTCAGGCGGTTACACTAGTGGCGGCGGCAGCGGCGCATCAGGCGGCGGTTCCGGCCGCACCGCCGTTCCACGGCCGCCCGGCGGCGGCCGGTAGCGATCAAGCGCTCCATGCTGGAGCTCAGTTCCGATTTCGGAGGCTCGAGATGACAGGACCCTTGCCCATCAACGCCAACGCTCCGGATTTCGAAGCGGACACCACCCAGGGCCGTATCCGCTTCCACGAGTGGCTCGGTGATTCATGGGGTGTACTCTTCTCCCACCCCAAGGATTTCACGCCCGTCTGCACGACGGAGCTCGGCTACATGGCGAGCATCAAGCACGAGTTCGACAAGCGGGGGGTGAAGATCATCGGCCTCAGCGTCGACCCGCTCGACAGCCACGCCGGCTGGTCGAAGGACATCGAGGAGACGCAGGGCACGGCGCCCAACTACCCGATGATCGCCGACCACGATTTGAAGGTCGCGAAGCTGTATGGCATGTTGCCGGCCGACGCGGGCGAGTCGTACAACGGCCGCACTGCGGCCGACAATGCGACGGTCCGCAACGTCTACGTGATCGGGCCCGACAAGAAGGTCAAGCTGATGCTCTCCTACCCGATGAGCACCGGCCGTAACTTCGACGAAGTGCTGAGGATCGTCGATTCGCTGCAGCTCACTGCGAAGCACAAGGTCGCGACGCCGGCGAACTGGAAGCACGGCGAGGATGTGATCATTCTCACGTCGGTCTCGAACGAGGACGCGCAAAAGCAGTACCCGCAGGGCTGGAAGACGGTGAAGCCGTACCTGCGCGTGGTGCCGCAGCCGCGCTGAGCTGAGAGATGACGCACCGCACTGCTTCCGCGTTGGCCGTCGCCGGCCTGGTCCTCGGCGGCCTCGGTCTCTCGGCCCAACAGAAGCCGGCATCGCCCGCCGCGGCGGGCGTCAAGCCGGTGGTGTCGCTCTACAAGTCGCCGACTTGAGGGTGCTGCAGCGCCTGGGCGGATCACCTCCGGGCGAATGGCTTCCAGGTGGAGGCCCAGAACGTGTCGGACCCGCAGCTGAACGCGATTGCGATTCAGGGCGGCGTGTCCGACGATCTCCGCTCCTGCCACACCGCGAAGGTGGGGGGCTACACGGTGGAAGGCCACGTGCCGGCCGCCGACATTCAGCGCATGCTCAAGGAGAAGCCCGCGATCGCCGGCATCGCCGTACCAGGAATGCCGATGGGCTCACCCGGCATGGAGCAGGGCGGCCGGAAGGATCCGTTCGATACCGTCGCTTTCACGAAGGACGGCAAGAAGACGGTTTTTGAAAAGCACCGCTAACAGGCGGGAGAGAGGAGATTGGAGGCGCGAGGCAGGAAGCAACAAATTCCTGATACCTCAGTCCTATCTCCTTCCTCCCTCCTATCTCCTGTCTCCTATCTCCTGATTTCCACCAGCGCTGCCTCCGTGTCCTCCACCAGTTGGTCGATCTGTTGCTGGTGCGTGCGGAAGCTGAGAACACAGACCCGGCCCACGTAGCGTCCCCGCGCGACCGCGCCGGTGACCATGACCCGGCCTCGCGCCGTGGTCCGGGTCATCAGCTCGCGAGTGGCCGCATCCTCCTCGGCTTGTGACGCGCCCGGCCGGGTGACGTGGAACGGGAACAACGAGAGCTCCGGAGGCGCATCCATCACCAGCCCGGGCAGCTTCGCCAATCGCTCGTAGGCGTCTACGGCCAGGGATCGCTTTTCGGCAATGGCTTCGCGATACGCGGCGACGCCGAACATCTTCACCGTCAGCCAGACCCGCAGCCCCGGAAAGCCGCGCGACAGGTCGGGGCCGTGCTGGCTCGGATCGTAGAAGTCGTCGGGGTGCGGCATGGCCGGCAAATAGTCCGCGGTCGCCTCGTGTGCGGCGCGCAGCGCCGACCCGTCGCGCACCAGGAGCGCCCCGGTGCCGTAGGGCAGGAACATGCCCTTGTGGGGATCGAGCGTCAACGAGTCGGCGCGCTCCATGCCGCGGAGCACCGCCCTGCCCTCGTCGCACAGGTTGAAGAACGCGCCATAGGCGCCGTCAACGTGGTGCCACAGGCCTTGGGCCTCGCACAGGTCCGCAATCGATCCGAGGGGATCGACGGCACCGGTGTTGGTCGTGCCGGCCGTTGAGACGACGGCGAAGGGCCGCAGACCGGCTCGGCGATCGCGCGCGATGGTGTCGATCAGCGGCTCGAGCGGCAGGCGATATTGCGCGTCGCAGGCGATTGCCCGCACACGATCCGGCATGATCCCGGCGATCTTCGCGGCTTTCAGCACGCAGTGGTGTGCCTGATCGGAGGTGTAGATCACGCCTCCGCGAATGTCGGCCCCGAGGTGCCGCTCGCGCGCGCAGAGCAGCGCGTTGAAGGTGGCCATCGATCCGCCAGCAGTGAAGAGGCCTCGAGTGGTGTCGGGAAATCCCATCCAGTCGCGCAGCCAGTCGAGCGCGTTGGCTTCGAGCTGCACCAGCGCGGGAGCCGCCTGCCAGACGCCGGTGTAGCGGTTCGTGGTGCCGGCGATGAAGTCGGCGAGCGCCGCCGGGAATACACCGCCGCCAGGAATGAACGCGAAGTAGCCCGGTGAGGGCGCGTTGAACGAGCGCGGGACGTACTCGTCGAACAGCGCGTCGAGCAGCGGTTCGAGCGGCGTCGGCCCATCGGGCGCCGGTTCACGGAGCGCCCGGCACAGGTCCTCCGCGCGCACGTTGCCCATGACCGGCTGTTCAGGCAATGACGCGACGTGTGCGATCGATCGGCGCACGACGAGGTCGGCAAGACGCTGCATTTCAACCGCTGTGTATTCGAGGTCCATGAGAGAAGTGAGAAGTTAGAAGTGAGATGTGAGAAGCAAGACGGTGCCGAGCCCCTACTGCGGCCCCTCGACTGCGAGCAGCGAGAGGGCATCGACTCTCGCGCCGGCAACGCGTACCGCCCAGTGCAGGTGCGCGCCGGTCACGCGTCCGGTCGCGCCGACAAGGCCGAGCACGTCGCCGCGACGCACCTCCTGCCCTTCCTTCACGTCGATGCGGGACATGTGCGCCATCTGTGAGAAGACGCCGGCACCGTGGTCGATCAGTACGGAGCCGCCGGCGAAGTAGAGTGGTCGTGCGACCAGCACCCGCCCGTCGTTCGGCGCGAGGATCGGCGTTCCGCCAGGGCTGAGGAAGTCGGTCCCGCCGTGGGCGCTGCGCGGTTCGCCGTTGAAGACGCTGCGCGTGCCAAAGGCGCTGTTCGCCTCTTGCGGCACCGGCCGCAGAAACGGATCGGACCAGAGGCGCCGCGCCACACCGCTCGCGTAGGCATGGGCGACCAGCCTGGTCTCCTCCTCGATGCGCGCCATGGCCGATTTCGGCGGGTTGACGAAGTCGGGGTTGACCTTCAGCGTGCGTGTCGGAAAGGTGCGAGGCTGCACGGCGAACGCCTTCGTGCTGTGCACGCCTCCAGCCGACACCGCGACGGAATAGTCCCCGGGCTTGCGATCGAGATCGATGCCCGCGAGGGCTTCCCACCGTCCGGGTTGAACACGCACGGCTGTCACCGGTGAATCGAAGACCCTGACGTCGAGGTGAGTGACTGGCTCGGGAGCGTCAATCGCGACCAGCATCACCTCGCCGGGCTGAAATGCCCGGCTGCGAAGCGCGATGACCAGGCCGTTGTCGTGCTGCCCTCTGAGCTCCGGCCCCGCCAGCGCAAGGACTGCGGCCAACATGAGTCCCCACACCGAACGTTTCATGCGCGACCAGTGTAGCTGGGCCGTCGGGCGGCCCGCCAGCGTCAACAGCCCCTTCGCCGGTAGCCGGCGCACGACCGAAGCCGTGTATAGAAAGGGTTCGCCGCGCAGTGTCGTTGTGGAGCGTTTGTGAACGCATGGCACAAGTCCCGCAACCAACAGATCTTCGCAACGTCTTGGCCCTACGCCACTTCCGAGTCTGGCCCGCATCGTGCGTAGGCTTGGGAGCGTCAACCCATCGTTTTCCAGTTTTCCGGCTTTTCCCTAGAGAGGCAGCAGAATGCAGTGGAACGCCCGTGCGGCGGCTTTGGCCGCCCTTGTCGGTATCGGTGTGATCGCAGCTCAGGTTGGGCACGCCCAGGAGGATCGCTTCTCGGCCTACTGGGGGTCGCTCTACAAGTCATCACAATCGTCTGCGCCCCCTCCGTCAATTCGCGCGCAATCGTCGTCACCGCCCTCGACCGTCGCGGTCGACCCGATGCACCACTGGAATCAGGTCGCTGTCGACTCGACCGGACTCGATCACACCCCGTCCAATCAAGGTGATCCTCACGTCTTCGGCGAACAGCTTGGGCCCGGCCGCTCGGCTCGCGCGATGGCGCTCGTCCACATCGCCATCTTCGATGCGGTGAACTCCATCACCCATCGCTATCGGAGCTTCACCGGCATTCCCGACGTCCACGAATCGGCGTCGATTGACGCGGCCATCGCTCAGTCCGCTCATGACACCCTCGTCGAGCTCTTTCCTTCGCAACACATCCACTGCGATCAGCTCCTCGAAGCCGAGTTGAACGCGATCCCCAACACCGCGGAGAAGTCGCACGGGATCAACGCTGGCCGCAGGGCGGCACGGACCGTTCTCACACTGGCCGCGCAGGACGGCTCGAATCGGCCCGAGCCGCGCGTCGGGGTCGAATATATCCCGGGCACTCAGCCAGGCGAATGGCGACCCGATCCAATCAGCAATCTCCCGCTCGCCCTCGGCGCGTATTGGGGTGAGGTACGGCCGATGGTCATCCAATCAGCCGCCGCTGTTCGTGTCCCGCCGCCGCCGGCCCTGAACTCGGCCGCGTACGCGCAGGCATACAACGAGGCCAAACAGCTGGGCGGCGACGGAGTGACCACGCCAACGCTGCGCACCGACGATCAGACCCTGACCGGGATCTACTGGGCCTATGACGGCACGCCCAGCCTGTGCGCGCCGCCGCGTCTCTACAACCAGCTGGTCATGCACCTCGCCGACAAGGCCGGCGTCACCGATCCGACGGAGCTCGCCCGCATCATGGCACTCGTCAACGTGGCGATGTCCGACTCCGGCGTCGCGGCGTGGGAGTCGAAGTACTACTGGAAGTTCTGGCGGCCGATCACCGGTATTCGGGAATCGGATCCCGGAACCGGTCCGAGTGGGCTCGGCGACGGGAACCCGTTGACCGTGGGCGATCCGACGTTCACGCCGCTGGGCGCACCAGCCAGCAACCTGGCCGGTCCCGACTTCACACCGCCGTTCCCCTCGTATCCGTCGGGGCACGCAACCTTCGGCGGTGCGGTGTTCCAGATGTTGCGCAACCTCGCCGGCACCGACAACTACCCGTTCACGTTCGTGTCCGACGAGCTGAATGGCGAAACCGTCGACAGCCATGGTGTCGTGCGTCCCCTGCTGCCGCGCAGCTTCACGTCGTTCTCGCAGGCTGAGGAGGAGAACGGTCAGAGCCGGATCTACCTTGGCATCCACTGGAGCTTCGACAAGACAGCGGGCATCGAGCAGGGACGGAAGATCGCCAACGAGATCTACAGCAAGGTGGCGCTCCCTCGCTAGGCCTTCGGTGTGGCGTCGTCAGAGGCGCCACACCTTCGGTAGGCGCCGGGCGTCGCCCGGCGTCAGGCCGTCGCTATCGCGACGTCAGGCCGCCGCTCCGCGGCGTCGGGACAAGCCGTTCTTTCCTGCGCGCCCGAAGGGCGGGCCTGATGCCGCGTAGCGGCAGCCTACGCGGGCGCAGCCCGCGCGTACCGCCGCGGAGCGACGGCCTGCCGTGTATACGAACCGTTCAGACGGCGTGAACTTCGCCGCCCGTATCGAGCATTTCTGACACCATCGCAACCGGATTGCGCCAGCCTTCCGGGCCTCATCAGGGACTGAACGGTGTTTGGCCCCGATCGTGCTGGCAGTCTGTCGCCCCAGCACGTCCGTTCCCTGGAGAAAACTAAATGCTCGGTAGGAAGTCCTTGGCGGCTTATGCCGTCCTGCTCGCAGTCTGTGTCGCCGGCGTCCAGGCCGGCCAGGATTCGTTTTCCGCGTTCTGGGGTTCCAAGTACCAACCGGCCCCTCCTGCCCCTCGCTCCGAAGCCATTCGTGCTCAGTCCGCCGCCCGCGACGGCGCGAGCGGCGATCCGATGCACCACTGGAATCGAGTCGCCGTCGACAGCGCGGGTCTCGATCACACACCGGTGCCCGCCGGCGAGTCTCGTCTCTTCGGCGAGCAGCTTGGACCGGGCCGTTCGAGCCGCGCCATGGCCATCGTTCACATCGCGATGTTCGACGCCGTGAACTCCATCGCGCATCGATATACGTCGTTCACCGGCATCAACGACGTTCGCGAGACGGCCTCGATGCCAGCAGCGCTCGCTCAGGCGGCGCATGACACCCTCGTCGAGCTCTACCCCTCGCAACGAAAGCACTGCGACGAACTGCTCGAGGAGGCGCTTTCGGCGATTCCGAACGGCGCCGACAAGGCTCAAGGCATCGTCACCGGCAAGCGGGCCGCCAGGGAGATTCTGCGGCTGACCGCGAACGACGGTTCACGGCACGCCGAGCCGGTCGTCGGCGTTGACTACATTCCCGGCAACCAGCCTGGCGAATGGCAGCCCGATCCGATCAGCGGAGTCCGCGTCGCGCTCGGCGCGCATTGGGGATCGGTGCGGCCGCTCATCATCGAGTCGGCCGTCGCGCATCGCGTGCCGCCGCCGCCCGATCTCACCTCTGCCGAGTACGCCGCCGCGTTCAACGAGGTGAAGCGCCTCGGTGGCGATGTCGCCCACACGGCCACCCAGCGCACCTACGACCAGACGATGACCGGACTCTACTGGGCGTACGACGGCACGCCCAGCCTCTGCGCCCCGCCGCGGCTCTACAACCAGATGGCGATGTACCTCGCCGACAAGTTGGGAGTCACCGACGTTGTCGAAGTCGCGCGACTCCTCGCACTGGTGAACGTGGCGATGTCCGACGCCGGCGTCGCGGCGTGGGAGTCGAAGTACTACTGGAAGTTCTGGCGGCCGATTACCGGGATTCGCGAGGCCGACATGGATGGCAATGCGCAGACCGCTGCCGATCCGAGCTTCTCGCCGCTCGGCGCGCCGGCCACCAATCTCCAGGGGCCGAACTTCACGCCGCCATTCCCCGCCTACCCCTCGGGGCACGCGACGTTCGGCGGCGCCGTGTTCCAGATGCTGCGCGACTACTTCAGGACCGACAGCATCCCTTTCACGTTCGTGTCCGACGAACTGAACGGCAGCACGCTGGACAATGCCGGTGTGCCGCGTCCGCTCCTGCCGCGGACGTTCGCAACCCTGGCTCAGGCCGAGGAAGAGAACGCGCAGAGCCGGATCTATCTCGGGATCCACTGGGCGTTCGACAAGACCGCGGGGATTGCGCAAGGGCGCAGCATCGCCGACGAGGTCTTCAGCAAGGCCGCGCGCCCGCGGTAGGCCTTCGGTGTGGCGTCGGTCATCGACACCACACCTTCGGTAGGCGCCGGGCTTCGCCCGGCGTAGGCCGTGCTTCGCACATCAGGCGCCGCTACGCGGCGTAGGGACAAGCTGTTCTTTCCTGCGCGCCCGGAGGGCGGGCCTGATGCCGCGTAGCGGCAGCGTACGCGGGTGCAGCCCCGCGCCCACCGCCGCGAAGCGGGCGGCCCCTACGCAGGCGAAGCCCGCGCCCGCATGCTACAGTGGCCCCGCCGCCACCTCGTCAGGAGGTGCGGCGGAGGCGCATCCATGCCCCAGACACCGGCGGAGCTTCATCCGTCGCAGGCTCGTTCCTTCCATCGCATCGTCGTGCCGGTGCTCGGCGTGGCGCTCGCTGGCGTGCTGGCCGTCGCGCTGCACGCCCAGGAATTCGATCAGGCCAAGCCGCTTTCATCGGCCGACGCCTCCGATCTGACAGTCGGCAAGCGGAGCTATGTCGCGCAGTGCGCGCTGTGCCACGGCATGGACGGCAGCGGCGGATACGGACCGTCGCTCCTCGTTCCAGTGCTACGCCGCGCCGCCGACGACAAGGGCCTGATTCGTCTCGTCGAGCAGGGCATCCCGAACCTGATGCCCGGTTACGGCCGCGCCAACGGCCCGAAGCGCAGCTGGCAGCTTGCCGCGTACGTGCGCACGCTCAACGCCGGCACGAGCGCCGACGCGTCACTGGCCGGCGATGCCGGGCGCGGCAAAGTGATCTACCAGGAACGCGGCTGCGGCTCATGCCACGTCCTCGGTGGCGCGGGCCGCGCGTTCGGGCCGGATCTCTCCGAGATTGGCGCCCAACGCGGCTCCGCCTACCTCAGGCAGGCGATCCTCGAGCCCAGCGCGCGTGTTCCCGAAGGCCATGTCGTCGTGACCGCAAAGCCGAAAGATGCCCGCTCCGTTCGCGGGGTGCGGGTCAGCGAAGACGTGTTCTGGGTCTACGTCCGAGAACCCGGGGGCCGGATATATCGCTATTGGAAGCCGGACCTCGAAGCGCTCGAGCGCGAGGCTGGGGCCAGCCTCATGCCAGCCTACGGCCCCGAGCGCCGCGCGACCGAAATCGACGATCTCGTGGCCTACCTGGCCAGCCTGCGAGGGCCGCAATGAAGCAACTGATGGTGGTGACCGCCGGCGTGCTCGCGCTTGGGACCGTGATCGCCGGCCAGGTGCCCTATTCGCGCATCGTCAACGCCGCGAAGGAACCTGGCAGCTGGATCACCTACAACGGCGCCTACAACGGGCAGCGCCACTC
Source organism: Vicinamibacterales bacterium (assembly GCA_035495795.1). Taxonomy (GTDB): domain Bacteria; phylum Acidobacteriota; class Vicinamibacteria; order Vicinamibacterales; family UBA2999; genus VFZN01. The sequence continues at coordinate 20,220 of DATJFF010000018.1, read as the reverse complement.
GACGCTGTCGCAAATCAACACCACGAATGTCGGGCAGTTGCAGCCGGCGTGGGTCTACCAGGTTCGCGGCGACGGCGAAGTCGAGACCTCGCCCATCGTCGCCGATGGCAGGATGATCATCACCGAGCCGCCGACGACGGTGACGGCGCTCGATCCACGGAACGGCCGCACCCTCTGGACCTACGTGCGCCCGATGCCATCGGAGTTGCGCCTGATCGGCTTCCCCGCCACGAACCGCGGCGTCGCCATCCTCGACGACATGGTCTACGTCGGCTCGCTGGACGGTTACCTGATTGCGCTCGATGCCGAAACCGGAGCGAAGCGCTGGGAAACGAAGATTGCGGATAACGGCCTCGGCCACTCGGTGACGATGGCGCCGTTGGCACTGGACGGCAAGATCATCGTCGGCATCAGCGGCGGCGAGGCCGGCATTCGCGGCTTCGTGGACGCGTACAACGCGAAGACCGGCGCGCGGGTCTGGCGCACGTACACGATTCCCGCGGCGGGCGAGCCCGGCGTCGATACCTGGGCCGGCGAGAGTTGGAAGAACGGCGCCGGCGCTACCTGGCTCACCGGCTCGTACGATCCAGAGTTGAAGCTGCTCTATTGGGGCACCGGCAACCCGGGTCCAGACTGGAACGGCGACATCCGTAAAGGCGACAACCTCTACACCTCGTCGGTGCTCGCGCTCGATCCCGACACCGGCAAGATGAAATGGCATTTCCAGTACACGCCTCACGACACGCACGACTGGGACGCAAACCAGATCCAGGTGCTTGCCGACCTCGAGATCGGCGGCCGGACGCGAAAGACGCTCATCACTGCGAACCGCAACGCGTTCTACTACGTGCTCGATCGCGTCACCGGTGAGTTCCTCCACGCCGCGGCCTATGCGAAGCAGACCTGGGCAACGGGAATCGACGCGAAAGGCCGCCCTGAAGCAGTCGCCGGCAAGGAGCCGACCGAAGAAGGCAACCTGGTGTATCCGAGTCTGCAAGGCTCGACGAACTGGCCGAGCCCGTCATTCAGCCCGCAGACCGGTCTCTTCTACGTGCCGGTCCGCGAGATGGGTTCGTACTACTACAAGACCGATGTCGAGTACGAAGCCGGCCTGCCGTTCACCGGCGGCGGCGAGCGCCGCCTCGCGGATGAAGCGTGGGGCGCCGTGCGCGCGCTCGACGCGAAGACCGGTGCAAAGGCGTGGGATTTCAAGCTGCCCTCACCATCGTGGTCCGGAATCCTCTCGACCGGTGGCGGCCTCGTGTTCAGCGGATCAAACGAGGGGAACTTCTACGCGCTCGACGCGAAGAGCGGTGCGGCATTGTGGCAGTTCCAGACCGGGGGCGGCGTACACTCCAACCCCGCCACATTCCTCGTCGAGGGGCGACAGTTCGTGTCGGTCGGCTCTGGACACGCGGTGTTCGCGTTCGCCATCCCGCAAGGCTCCACAGCGACCGCCGGCCGCTGAGATCGCAGCATCGAGCGCGATCGCTCACGGCCCGCTGACGGGAGCCGCCGGCGTTGCGGCAGGATCGGGCGTCTCGATGTGAATGTGCCCGAAATGTCCGGGGACTTTCCATAACACGTGATAGCCGAGCCGGCGCATCGCCTCGGCCAGCCCATCGGGGGCGGAGCTGATCACGTCGATCGCCTGACCGGCGTAGTGCATCGAGCGCCGGGCGTGCACGTGATCGTTGGCCGACACCAGCCGCACTTCGTTGCCGGTCCGGCGCGCCCAGATGTCGGCGAGGTCGAACATCCGGAGCGCCGCCCGCGACGTCAACTTCACACGCTCTCGCAGGCCGCGGATTACTGCGGAGCGTTCAGAGGGGGGAGCGTGTACCCCTGCGAGGCCAGCAGCTGGCGGACGCCTTCGAGCGCCTTGCCCTGCTCCTCCACGGCTGTGGCCAGCCGTTGATTCGCGCCGAGGAGCGCCGCTGTCGTTTCGCGGTGCTCGTTAACCAGAAAAAACACGACCCCTGCGGCCAGCAGCCACGGCAGGATTGTGTTCTTGAACTCGGTCCAGTACGTCATGGACGCCTCCGTCAGGCGAATACCCTACCTGCGCGCGCAAAGGCTTGGCGCGACGACTCAGAGCCGGGGGAGCTCAGGAGGAGGTCGGCGGCCAGTATACATGAGTCATCCTGACCGCAATCGAGCGGCCGAGCTGAGTTTCTCGCTCGCGGATGAGCCGCCTTGACCATCGCCAACGTTACGATGGGGAGCCCTCGGCGCGCACACTCAGCGGGAGTTTCGATGATGCGTGATCGGTTCGTGACAGGTCTTCTTTTCGTTCTCGTTGCAGGCATTCTCTCGGCGCCGGCGGGAGCCCAAACAGCCGGCCCTCCGGCATTGGGACTCGTGCACGGCACGAACTCGCTCGTTCGCTTTGACGTGACTGCCCCAGGCACGCTCGGGGCAACGATTCCCATCACCGGTCTCGGGGCTGGCGAGACGTTGAAGGCGATCGACTACCGCCCAGCTAACGGCACGCTCTATGGCGTGACCACTGACGGAACGAATGCGGTGCACCTCTACTCGATCAACGCGACGACGGGCGCCGCGACTTCTGTCGGCGCCAGCGTCACGCTGCCGACGACAGGGACGTCCTGGGACATCAGCTTCAACCCGGTGGTCGATCGCATCCGGATCGTCAACGATCAGGATGAGAACGCGCGGCTCGTGCCCGATACCGGTGCGCTGGCCGCGGACGACACAAACCTGACCCCACCGGCGGCGACGGTCGACAGCATCGCTTACACGAATCCCGTTGCCGGCGCGACCACGACCACGCTCTATGCGCTCAACCAGGCCACCAACAGCCTGGCCACTATCGGCGGGATCGGCGGTACTCCGAGCCCGAACGGCGGGGTCGTCACCGACGTGGGACCGCTCGGGGTCACATTCGCCGGGTCATCCAACGCGATTGACATCGCGACCAACAACACCGCCTACGCCGTCATCCGGCCGGTAAACGGCGTCACGTCCGTCTACACGGTCAGCCTGACGACAGGCGCGGCCACGCTGGTCGGCGCGCTCGGCGACGGCACCCTCGCGATCGACGACATCGCGATGATCGATCCGTCGCTCACGATCTCGCCGCCGACCGGCACTTACACGTCGCGGCAGAACTTCGACCTCGTGTTCCTGGCCGACGCGCCGGGACGCACCGTGGTGACCGGGTCGGCGTCGTTCGACGGGCTCGACGTCACGTCAGTGGTGGCCGGGTGTGTCCGTTCCGGAGTCGCGTCCGGTGGCGTCGTGTCGTTCCGGTGCCCGAACGTCGGCGGTCCGGCGGTCGGCGCCGGCATGCACACCTTCCAGGTCCGCCTGGTAATGAACGACGGCAGCGTCGTTCAGCGCTCGGTGACGTGGACGGTGGTTGCCGTGACCGAGCCGTAGGCTCGCGCGTCTGCGGGAGGGGCCCGTGTGCGGCCTCTCCCTCGGACCGCTCGCGGGTGCGCGCAAGGTTCTGGCTCGCACCTTGCCTAGATGTGGTTGGTCGAACCCAGCGCGGACGCTGGTCCACGCACTTTCGGCACCGCGTGTCACATTTCCGGCAGTTGAGTTACCAGCCGGCTCGAGAGGAGGCGGACAACGACGGCGGGTTCGGTGTCCACGTCGGGCGATGAGGTCCGGCGCGACATACAGCGGAGCTTCGGACGCCAGTGACACGAAACCCGTTTAGCGCCCACGGCCTCTCTAGCAGCCAGCTCGAGCTGCTGGGCATCGAGCTGCTGGAAGAACACGCTCGACGCCTCGCCCAGCAGATCCGCATTTCCAAGCGCCGCGCAGCCAGCAGCCGGGCCCACCTCGGCCGGCTCGATGAGCACGCCCGCGCGTTGCGGGAGGTCTACACTGCCCTCTCCAACGATGCCCGGCGGGGCTCGGTGTCCCCGGCGGCCGAATGGCTGCTCGACAACTTCCACATGGTGGCGGCCGCCGCTCGCGACGTCCATCACGACCTGCCGCCCTCGTTCTTCCGCCGCTTGCCGCAAGTGGAAGGCGGTACGGCCGACAGGCTGCCGCGCATCTACTTTCTTGCGCTCGAGGTGATCCGGCACAGCGGCGGAAGCCTCGACGCGCAGCGGCTGCATCGCTTCATCAGCGCGTTCCAGTCCGTGTCGCCGCTGACGATCGGCGAGCTGTGGGCCTGGCCGAGCGCGCTCAAGCTCGTGCTGGTCGAGCACCTCCGCTTTCGCGCCGACGGGCTTGCCCGCGATCGCGCCCAGCGGCTGCTGGCCGACCGCGTCGCGGCCTCGCTCGATCGTGCCACCCCGCCGGATCCGATCCCCTCCGACGTGACCCCGTCCTTCGTGACCCGGCTGCTCCAGCGTTCGCGCGAGTACGGGGCCGCCGCGGCCGCGCTGCGGCAGAACCTCGACTCCGCGCTCGCCACGCGCGGCGACGACGTGGACGAAGCGATTCGGGCCGAGGGCCGGCACCAGGCGGCGGAGCAGGCCGCGATGGCCAACCTGATCAACAGCCTGCGTCTGATCGAGACCTTCGACTGGAGCGAGTTCTTCGAGAGCGTCAGCCTCGTCGAGCAGGTGTTGCGCAGCGACCCATCCGACATCTACCGCCAGATGGACTTTCGCAGCCGCGATCGTTACCGGCAGGCCGTCGAGGAGTTGGCCGACCCGACCGGCGAGGACCAGTTGCGCGTCGCGCTCAAGAGCGTGGACCGCGCTCACCAGTCCTCGCCGCCCGGCCACGACGCCAGGGCCGCGCACGTCGGCTATCACCTGATCGGAGGCGGCCGCCGCGCTTTCGAAGAGAGCGTCGAGTGGAGGCCGGAGCTGGGCGAGCGCCTGCGCCGTGCCTTCTTCCATCACGCGACCCTGGTCTACATCGGTGCGATCGTGACCGGCACGTTAGGGCTCGTCGCCGCGGCCATCACCTACGCCGCGCGAGCGGGGTGGTCGGGCGCCGGGCTGTGGCTGGTTGCGGCCCTCACCCTCCTGCCGGCGAGCGAGATCACGGCGCAGGTCGTTCAGCGCGTGCTCGCCAGCTGGATCCCGCCGCGCCGGCTGCCGCGCCTCGAGCTGGAGCGCATTCCGGCCCCGGCCAGGACCATGGTCATCGTCCCGACGATCCTGGATCGGGAGGAACAGGTTGCAGAGTTCCTGGCGCATCTCGAAGTCCAGGCCGCCGGCAACGTGGATCAACACCTCCACTTCGCGGTCCTGAGCGACTTCCGCGATGCCGCAACCGAAACACTGCCGCGCGATGCGGCGATTCTCGACGCGGCGCGAGCCGGCATCGACGCGCTCAACCACAAGTACGGCGATGGGCACGCCGATCGTTTCTTCCTGTTTCATCGGCTCCGGCAGTGGAACGCCGGTGAAGGCCGGTGGATGGGCTGGGAGCGAAAGCGCGGAAAGATCGAGGAGTTCAATCGCCTGCTCCGCGGTGCCACGGACACGAGCTTCGCAGTACGGGTCGGCGACCTGTCGATCCTGCCCGAGGTCAAGTACTGCATCACGCTCGACAGCGACACCCGGCTCCCCCGCGACGCGGCGCGCGAACTGGTCGGCATCATCACGCACCCGCTGAATCGCGCCGTGTTCGATCCGGTCGCCGGCCGCGTGACAGAGGGCTACGGCATCCTCCAGCCCCGCGTGAGCGTCACGTATGCAAGCGCCGCCGGCTCGCTCTTCGCGCGTCTCTATGCCGGGCACACCGGCGTGGATCCGTACACCACTGCGGTGTCGGACATCTACCAGGATCTGTTCAGCGAAGGGATCTTCACCGGCAAGGGCCTGTACGACGTGGACGCCTTCACCGCGGCGCTCGAGGACCTGATCCCGGAAAACGCATTGCTGTCGCACGATCTCTTCGAAGGGCTGCACGCGCGCGCCGCTCTCGTCTCCGACGTGGAGCTGGTCGACGACTACCCCTCCAGCGTGGTGACCCACGCCCGGCGTCAGCATCGCTGGGTCCGCGGCGACTGGCAGATTCTCGCGTGGCTGTTCCCGTTCGTGCCGTCTCGGCGCGGGCTCCGGCGCAACACGCTGCCGCTCATCGCCCGGTGGAAGATCCTCGACAACCTCCGCCGCAGCCTGATTGCGCCTTCACTGCTGACGCTGGCCGTCGCCGGCTGGACGGTGCTGCCAGGCGCCTACTGGTTCTGGACCGGGGTCGTCATCAGCGTGCTGGCCGCTCAGCTCCTCCCAATTCTCGCCAGGCTGCTCATCGGTCCCAGCCGATCCCAGTCCATACCGGTCTTCCTGCGAGATCTGCTGCGCGACATGCTGACCGCGCTCGCACAGATCCTGCTCGGGGTCACGGTGCTGGTCTATCACGCATTCGACGCGCTGCACGCGATCGGCGTGACGCTGGCCCGCGTCATCGTGACCGGCCGCCGCCTGCTCGAGTGGGAGACCGCGGCTGCCGTGGCCACGCGGGTGGCGGGGCTGAATAGCCGGCAGGCGCTGGTCCGGTTCGCGTCCGAGATGAAAGCGAGCCCGATCGTCGCCTCACTGATCGCGCTCGTGCTGACCCTCTATCGCCCGAGGGCGCTGCTCGCCGCCGCGCCGTTCCTGGTGCTCTGGTTTCTCGCGCCGATCGCCGCTTACTGGGTCAGCGTGCCGATCGGCGCACGGGTCCGCTCGCTGAGCGAGCGTGAGCTGCGGATGTTCCGGCGCGCCGCGCGGGCTACCTGGCGATACTTCGAGACCTTCGTCACCGAGGCCGATGGCTGGCTGCCACCGGACAACTTCCAGGAAGACGGCGACGTCACGATTCTGGCGCGACGCACCTCGCCTACCAACATCGGCATGAGCCTGCTATCCACGCTCGCCGCGCATGATCTCGGCTACGTGACCACCGACGTCATGGTCGCGCGCCTGGACCGCACGTTGACCATCCTCGAAGGCCTCGAGCGTCACCAGGGTCACTTCCTGAACTGGTACGACACGGCAACACTCGCCCCGCTCCACCCGCGGTACATCTCGACGGTCGATAGCGGCAATCTCGCCGGCGCCCTCATCGCACTGGCTCAGGGCCTCCGCGACCTGGTCGACACGCCACAACCGGCGGCCGCTCGGCTGCACGGTGTGGCCGACGCCGCCGACATGCTGGCCGACGCCACGGGGTCGAGTGCAGGTAAGGCGACGACGCGGGACCAGCTGACCGCGCTGAACAGCATCGCCCGCCAGGTGCGGGCGGAGGCACGGGCCGACGCGCCGAGTCCCGACCAACTCGCAGCCCTGGCCCAGCAACTCGCCGGCATTGGTGGAATCTCACCTGGCCCTCACGAGCTCTCCGATCACGTCGGTTACTGGGCGCGGGCGGTGGCCGGCGGCATTCAGATGCTCGACGCCGTCAATACGACGTCGGCAGATGACTTGCACCGGCTGGCGGCCCGGGCGCTGCGGCTCGCCGACGACATGCGGTTCGACATGCTCTACGACCGCCGGCGGCGAATCTTCACCATCGGATTCCGCTTGCCCGATGCCGAGGGACCCGGCGGCCCCGACAACGCCTTCTACGATCTGCTGGCCTCCGAGGCCCGGCTCGCCAGCTTCGTTGCCATCGCCAAGGGCGACGTGCCGCAGCACCACTGGTTCCACCTGAGCCGGCTCGTTACCCACGTCAGGGGCCGGGCCACGCTGATGTCCTGGGGCGGGACGATGTTCGAGTACCTGATGCCATTACTGCTGATGCGCTCGTTCCCGGGCACACTCCTCGCCCAGAGCGCGCGTGGAGCGGTCCGGCGGCAGATCGACTACGGCCGCGAGCGGCGTGTGCCGTGGGGCATCTCGGAATCGGCCTACGCCTTCAAGGACCGCGCCGGCAACTACCAGTACCGTGCGTTTGGAGTACCGGGACTGGGCCTGCGGCGTGGCCTCGCCGAGGAGCTGGTCGTCGCGCCCTATGCGACCGCGCTTGCCGCGATGGTCAATCCCGCCGCCGCCGCGAGCAACGCCGAGAGATTGGCCGACGAAGGTCTGCTCGGCCACTTCGGCTTCTATGAGTCGGTGGACTTCAATCCGCTCGAACCGGCTGACTCCGGCGCGCCCGTGGGGCCGCGGACAGTACGCCCGGCGATCGTTCGCGCCTACTTCGCGCATCACCAGGGGATGTCCCTGGTGGCGATGGCCAATGTCGTTCGGCAGGACGTCTTCGTGCACCGCTTCCATGCCGACCCGCGAATCCAGGCCACCGAACTGCTGCTCCAGGAGCGGGTGCCGCGCGAAGCCATTCTGTCCGAGGCGCGGCCGGCAGAAGGCGCCGCCCTCCCGCTCGAAATGCCGGTCTTCGCTCAGCGACGCTTCAAGTCGCCGTACATGACCAGTCCACACGTGCAGTTCCTGTCGAATGGCCGCTACACCACCGCCGTCACCCACACCGGCGGTGGGTTCTCGATGTGGCGGCAACTGTCGGTGACCCGGCGGCGCGACGATCGCACGGCTGAATGCGGCTCGCACCACATCTACCTGCGCGATCCGTGGTCCGGGCGCGTGTGGTCGCCAACCTACCAGCCGGTGTGCCAGGAACCGGCTCGCTTCGAAACCCTGTTCGAGCTGGACAAGGTCAGCATCCGCCTTCGCGACGGCGACTTCGAATCCGAGCTCCAGGTGACCGTGTCCCCCGAAGACGACGTCGAGGTGCGGCGGTTGTCGATCGCCAACCACGGCGATCTCTACCGTGAGATCGAGGTGACCAGCTACGCGGAGATCGTGCTGGCGAGGCCGGAAGACGACCTCGCCCACCCGGCGTTTGGCAAGCTGTTCGTCGAAACCGAGTTCGATCCGCAAAGCACCGGCATCCTGTTCAGCCGCCGGCCGCGCAGCGCCGACGAAGGCGGCCCGATGTGGGGCTTTCACGTACTAGGGGTCGAGGGCCGGCATGGCGGCGCGATCGAATGGGAGACCGATCGCGCGCGCTTCCTCGGCCGCGGACGATCTCCGGCGGAGCCAGTCGCCCTCGACGGCCGGCCGCTCTCGGGCACGACGGGCGCCGTCCTCGATCCCATTGTCGCCTTACGGGACCGCGTCCGTCTCGCGCCGGGCGGGTTCGTGCGCGTGACCTTCACCACCGGCATCGCCGACAGCCGCGATGCCGCACTCGGGCTGGCTCGCAAGTACCGTGACGCGAACGTCGCCGGCCGTGCCCTCCCGATGGCGTTCACTCACGCCCACGTGATGCTGCGGCAACTCGGGCTGACCGACGAGCAGGGGATGCTCTTCGACCGCATCGCTTCCCGCCTGTTCGGCGACGATGCGTCGTGCGCCAGTCCGGGTGATCTGCTCAGGAACACCCTCGGGCAGTCTCACCTCTGGGGCTACAGCATCTCGGGCGACCTGCCCATCGTCCTCGTCCGCATCAACGAGGCCGCCTACGTGCCGCTCGCTCGCGAACTTCTCCTGGCTCAGGAGTACTGGCGGGTCAAGGGATTGCGCGCGGACGTCGTCATCCTCAACGAGCATCCCAAGGAGTACCTCGACGAAACCGACGACGCCCTGACGCGCCTGGTCCAGGAGCCTCGCTTCGCCGGCTTCCGCCAGACGCCCGGCGGTGTGTTCCTGCTCAGGGCCGATGGCATGCCGGAGGCCGATCGCGTGCTGCTGGGTGCGGTCGCGCGCGTGGTCCTTCGCGGCGACATGGGAGGCATTGCGCCGCAGCTCGATCGACGGACGCCCTGGCTCTTCCCGGTGGGGGATGTGCCGCCATCGGCGGCGCTGCCGCCGCCGTCGCCGGCGATGAATCCGGTTCAGGTGCCGCCCCGGGTCCTCGACAACGGGCTTGGCGGGTTCTCAGCCGACGGGCGCGAGTACGTCATCGTGCTCGACGGGGACCGCGACACGCCGCTCCCGTGGTCCAACGTTCTCGCCAATCCAGATTTCGGAACCATCGTCACGGCGTCGGGCGCCGCGTTCACGTGGGCCGGAAACAGTCGAGAGAACCGGCTGACGAGCTTCGCCAACGATCCGTTGGTGGATCCGACCAGCGAAGCGATCTACGTGCGTGACGAGCAAACGGGCCAGGTGTGGGGCGGAACGCCGGCGGTGCTGCGGAAGGGCGATCACGGGCGGTGGGTGATCCGCCACGCGGCGGGCGTCACCCGCTACGAGCACGCGGTTGAAAGTATCTCGCAACAGCTGGCCGTATTCGTCCTCGGTGATGCCGCCGCCAAAGTGTCACTGCTGACGCTGACCAACACCTCCGCCACCACGAAGCGGCTGAGCGTGTTCGGGTACGTCGAGTGGTGCCTCGGTCCTCCGCGTGCCGGGGAGCGCCGCTTCGTCGTGACCGAGCGCGACGAGGACTCGGGCGCGCTCTTCGCCCGCAACCCGTACAACGTCGAGTTCGCCGGACAGGTGGCGTTCTTGCACGCAACGGAGACTTCCCAGGCGTTCACGTGCGATCGCGGTGAATTCGTCGGCCGCACCCGCGACCTCAACCGGCCGGCCGCCCTGCTCCGGCCGGCTCTGCTCGGACGGGCCGGCGCGGGGCTCGATCCTTGCGCGGCGCTGCAGATTGAGATCACGCTCGACCCTGGCCAGACCCGGCGACTGGGCTTCGTCCTCGGTCACGGGCCCGACCTGCCCCGAGCACGCGCGCTCGCGGTGCGGTATGCCGCTCTGGGCGAGTGCGAAGCGGCGTTGGACGCCGTGGAGCGCCAGTGGGACGCCACGCTCGGCGCGATCGAAGTCAAGACTCCCGACGACTCGTTCGACCTGATCGTGAACCGCTGGCTCCCCTACCAGACCCTGAGCTGCCGAATCTGGGCGCGCAGCGGTCCCTATCAGCCAGGCGGCGCCTACGGCTTCCGCGATCAGTTGCAGGACGTTCTCGCGCTGATGTGGACACGGCCGGAGATCGCCCGCGATCAGCTGCTGCGGGCCGCGTCGAGGCAGTTTCGCGAGGGCGACGTCCAGCACTGGTGGCATCCGCCAGGCGGCCGCGGCACCCGGACGCGATGTTCCGACGACCGTGTCTGGCTCCCCTATGGGGTGGTCGCCTACCTCTCGCACACAGGCGATACCAGCCTTCTGGACGAGGCGATACCGTTCATCGAGGGGCCGCTGCTCGAGCCGTCGCAGCACGAGATCTACGACCTGCCTCACGCGTCCGCGGAGTCGGCCACGATCTTCGACCACTGCGTCCGTGCGCTCGAGTACTCGCTCAAATACGGCGAGCACGGGCTGCCGCTCATCGGTTCCGGCGACTGGAATGACGGTATGAACCGGGTCGGGCATGAGGGCCGTGGTGAGAGCGTGTGGCTCGGATGGTTCCTGGCGTACGTTCTCAACGTGTTCGCGCCGATCTGCGAGGGTCGCGGCCGGAGCGATCTGGCGGAGCGTTACCGCAGCGAGGCGCGCTGGCTGCAGGGGATGCTCGAGCTCTCGTGGGACGGCGCCTGGTACCGGCGCGCCTACTTCGATGACGGTACGCCGCTCGGGTCGGCGCAGAACGACGAGTGCCGGATCGATTCGCTGACGCAATCGTGGGCCGTGCTCTCGGGCCTGGCGGATCAGCGGCGGGCCGCGCGGGCCATGGACTCGGTGCGGGCCAGCCTGGTCCGGCGCGACGCGCAGATCGTGCTGCTGCTCACGCCGCCCTTCGACCGCACCACGCGCGACCCCGGCTACATCAAGGGCTATCTGCCCGGTGTGCGCGAGAACGGCGGGCAGTATACCCACGCCGCGCTGTGGAGCGTGATCGCCCTCGCCCGTCTCGGCCTGAGCGACGCGGCGATGGAGTTGTTCCACATGATCAACCCGATCAACCACACCCGAACGCCAGAGGACGTCGAGCGCTACAAAGTCGAGCCGTACGTGGTGGCCGCGGACGTCTACGCGCATCCAGTGCACGTGGGCCGCGGCGGCTGGAGTTGGTACACCGGATCCGCCGGATGGATGTATCAGGCCGCCGTCCAGGAATGCCTCGGGCTGCGCCGCTTCGGCCGCACGCTGTCGCTCGATCCGTGCATCCCTTCGATGTGGGAGGGATTCACCCTGACATACCGACACGGCCGCACCTCGTACCACATCTCCGTGAGTAACGCCGAGCGCCGCGGCGTCGGCGTCCGGTCCGTGACCATCGACGGTGTGCAGGTGCCGAACGACGCGATTCCCTTCGAGGACGATGGTCAGACTCATGAGATCGTCGTCGAGCTGGGCGTTCCGCTGACGGCGCCGAGCTGAACACTCGCGGATCCGTCGCCGGCCGCGTCCTGGCCGTCATGCTAGGCTGTCCCGCGTATGTACTGTCGCGCCGGTTTCAGCCTTGCCGCGGCCTCGCTTTCGGCCCTTCTGGCGACGGCCGCTGCCCGAACCGTGCCGGACGATGGCGGGCTCACCGGCACGACGATTCGCATCGGCGTGGAATCGGCGGTCGGCTCGCTGTCGCTCGACGGCGAGAACCTGGGATTCAGGCTGGCTTTCGAAGAGGCCAACGCGCGCGGCGGCGTCCACGGGCGTCGCTTCGTCTGGACCGAGCGGCGGCGCGCGAGCCCGTCACCCGCTGACGTCCTGTCCGTGGCCCGGCAGATGATCGACGACGATCGTGTCTTCGCGCTGGTCAACTTCAGCGGTCCGGCGATTGGCGACATCGTCGCCTACGCTCGCTCACGCCGCGTCCCTGTGATGTTCCCGCACACGGCTTTGGTCTCTTCCGAGGGCGAGCGCTATCTCTTCACCTCGTTCCCGCGCTTCGAAGGCGAAGCGGAGGCGATGTTCCGCTATCTCGTCGAGGATCGCGGACTGCATCGCCTGGCGATCGCTCACGATCCCAATGCCTACGGTCAGACTTTCCGCGACGCTCTCCGCCAGCATGCGGGACGCTTCGGCTACGCGGTGGTCGCCGAAGTCCCGATCGCGGCGAGAATGCCGGCCGACGTGTCGGCGGAGTTCACCCGAATCGCCGACTCCACGCCAGATGCTGTCGTCATGGCGCTCTATCCTGAACAGGCGCAGGCGCTGATGGCCGCGCGGGCTCGCGCCGGATGGCAGGGGCGAATGGTTTCAGCCGGACCGCTGACCGACGAAGCGTCGCTCACGGTTCCCGGCGGAAGCGCCGACGGGACGCTTGGCTTCTGCCACTACCCTGATCCCGAGCAGAGCCAGGTGCCCGGCGTCGCCCGCTACCGTGCCGCCCTTTCTCGCTTCTATCCGGATCGCCGCTTCGACCGCTACACGCTTTACGGTTACACCTTCGGCCGGCTCGTCGTCGATGGCGTCGAACGCGCCGGTCGAGAACTGACTCGCGAGCGGTTCATCGACGCCATGGAGGGGGTGCAGAACTGGGACGCGGGAGGCGTGCTTCCGAACGTCACCTTCTCGGCAAAGAACCACCACGCACAGCGCGCGGGATTCATCTGCGAGATGCGCGGCGGCCGTCTGACTGCGATCACGGACTGGATATCACCCTGAACCCGTCATTACTCGGCGCTGAGCGCGACGACCGGATCCACTCGTGTCGCCCGCCGGGCCGGAAGGGCCACGCTGATGAGCGCGGTAATGCCGATGATGAGCAGCACCGCAATGATGGTGGCCGGGTCGAACGGGCTCACACCGTGAAGCTCGGACTGGACGAGACGCGACGCGGCCGATGCGCCGAGTAGGCCACCCAGCATGCCCACCGCCGTCAGCCGCATTCCTTGACCGAGAACCAGACGCGTCAGGTCCCCTCGCCCCGCTCCCACGGCGACTCGGATCCCGATTTCACGTGTCCGCTGCGCCACCGAATACGAGAGCACTGAATAGAGGCCAAGCATCGCGAGGCCGATCGCGGCAGCGCCAAACGCACCGACGATGCGCATCAGGAACTGACGCTGCCCGAGAGACGTGGCGAGGAGTTCCTCAGCGGAGTGCACCGAGTAGACCGGCAGGTTCGCGTCCACCGCCCGTACCTCGCGCATCATCGCCTCGGCCAGCCCCGGTTGCTCGCCCGTTGTGCGCACCAGGAGCGCCAGCGCGAGATTCGACGACTGCTCGAGCGGCCTGTACAGGATTGGCTGCGGCGCCTCGTCCAGGCGGCGATGCTGGACATCTCCGGCGATTCCCACGATTGTCGTCCACGGTGCATTCGGCGCCAGCTTGACGCGCTTGCCGACCGGATCCTCACCGTTCCAGAACGCCGCTGCTGCGGCGGCGCTGATGATGGCGACGGGTTGGTTGCCGGCTCGGTCGAACTCGGTGAACCCGCGGCCGCGCAGCAACGGGATGCGCACGGCCTGGAAGTAGCCCGGCGACACCTGGAAATTGTGAATGACCGGTCGCGCGCCGTCTGCGGCGTGGCCTTCGATCTCGAAGAACAGCGGCGGGTTGTAGCCGCCGAGCGGGATCTGGTTCGACATGGCCACTTGCTCGACCCCGGGCAAAGCCTCGAGCCGGCGGAGTGTTTCCCGCACGAACGCGGCCCGGGTTTCCGGACGGAGGTAGACGCCGCGGTCGGCGTCGTTAGGGCGCGGCAGCCACACACGCGCCGTGAGCAAGTTGGCGGGCTCGAAGCCAAGGGGAACGGTTAGCAGGCCTGTCACCGTGCGCGTCAGCAGGCCGGCGCACACCAGCAGCACGATTGCCAGCGCCACTTCCCCGCTCACCAGCGCGTGACGAACCCGCGTCTGTTCCTGGCTCCCGCCAACTCCCCGAACGCTCGCGAGGGCGCTCAGCACCCGCACCTGGAGCAGCGGCGTAAGGCCGAAGACTACCGCCGTTACCAACGAGAGCACCACGGCGGCGATAACGGCTGCCGTGTTCATGGAGAAGTCGGCTCGCGCAGCGATTCGGCCTGGCGCCAGCGCAAGGAGCGCCTCACCTGCCAGCGAGGCGACGAGCAGCCCCAGAGCTCCCGCAATGGTCATGAGCACCGCGCTTTCGATCAGCAGCTGCTTGGCCAGCCGGAACCGGCTCGCGCCGAGGGCCATCCGCATCGCGACTTCCTTCCGGCGCTCGGAGGCGCGGGCCAGGAACAGGTTTGCGACGTTGGCGCAGGCGATCAACAGCAGCAGACCGACCGCGCCCAGCAGGATCCAGAGCGTCGTCGCGTCTCGGGCGGACACGTCCTCATGCAGAGGCACGATCGCTGGCGCCCATCCGTCACGAGCCGGATAGTCGTTCGGAAACTGTTCCCGCACACCATCGGCGTAAGCCGCCAGTGCCGCCTGTGCCTGGCCCACGGTGACGCCGGGCTGCAGCCGCGCAAGGGCGCCGGCGAGGAAGCGGGCCGTGCGCGTCGGCGTCCCGAACGGCATGGCCCTGTATCCAGCGGGCGCCCAGACGTCGACATCCGCGTCGGCGGTCGCGCCCGGATGGCGGAACCCTTCCGGCATGACTCCGACGAGGACGTAAGGGTCGTCGTCGATCATGAGCTTGCGGCCGAGCGCATCCGGTGCGCCGCCGAGGCGCCGCTTCCAGTATCTGTCGCTCACCACCACCACTTCGGAAATGCCGGGGCCCGTGTCTTCCGCGCCGAGGACGCGCCCGAGTTGCGGCGCGACACCGAGAATCGAAAAGTAATTCGGGCTGACGAGCATCACCTCGACGCGCTCGGGCTGGTCGCCGCCGGTGAGGTTGGCGTCAACCGGGTAGAGCCCGGACACCCCCGAAAAGAGGTCGCTGCGCGACTGGTAATCGAACAGCTCGAGCGGCGCGACACCAGTGTCATCTGCCCCATGCGCATGCAGCTCGCTGGTGATCCGCACCAGCTGCTCCGGCTTCGCATAAGGAAGCGGCCTCAACACGAGTGCGTGAACGATGCTGAAGATCGACGTGTTGGCGCCGATACCGAGCGCCATGGTGCCGATGACCAGTGCGGCGAAGTATGGCGCCCGCCGGATTGCGCGGAGCGCGAATCTCAGGTCAACCATCAGAGCGGACATCCTGTCGTCACCGGGGCGCCGAGGTTCCAGTCGTGCGACCGCGCCAGAGCCGCCGGTCGGCCAAAGCAACTTGCGGGCCAGCGGTTCGCCTCTGGGGAACAAGGGGAGCTGAGCCCGAGTCCGTCCGGATTCGGAACGGGCCTGCCCGGCTGCGGCACGCTCCAGGGCCGCTGCGAAGCCGGCGCCTGACGGATTCGCGCCTACACTGGTTTGTGAGGAAGGTCCGCGAAATGGAAACGGGACTGGCGAGATCGGTTCACTGCAACCGCGGCGCGGCGCTCACGTTGCTTCTGCTCGCGATGGCCGGCGGCGTGGCTCGCGCCCAGGAGTTTGGTGGACGCGAGAAGCTGCGTGCCCACTCGGCCGAGTTCCGGCGCGAGGTCATCGAGGTGGCCGACGGTGTCTGGGTGGCCGTTGGCTTTTCCGACTCCAACTCCATCCTCATCGCCGGTGACGGCGGATCGATCGTAATCGATACGACCAGCGACGTCGAAGACGCGACGCGCGTGAGGGCCGAGTTCGTCAAGCTCACCTCCGCGCCCGTCCGAGCCATCATCTACACCCACTCACATCCTGACCACACCGGTGGGGCCAGCGTGTTCGCCGGCGACGGCAAGCCCGAGATCATCGCGCATCGCCTCTTCGTCGACCGCGTCCCCGACGTCGGCCGTGCCGGACGCGATGGCGGCGACCAGTTCGGCTCCACGCTTCCGGATGCGCTCTTCATCAATGCGGGCACCGGGCTGGAGTTCGGACGGCACCCGGCGACAAACGGATATCTGCCGCCGACCCGCACGTTCAGTGAGGAGCGGCTCGAACTGACCATCGCCGGCGTTCGACTGCACTTGATCCACACCCCCGGTGAGACCCGAGAGAACATTGCGGTCTGGTTGCCGGACAAGCGCGTGCTGCTTCCTGGCGATGACTTCTACAAGGCCTTCCCGACGCTGTACGCGATCCGCGGCGCCCGTCTGCGCCCGATCGATCAGTGGGTCACCAGCCTCGGTGCGATGATCGAGCTCGGCGCCGACTCCCTGGCGCCGGGGCATACGCGCCCGGTGCTCGGGCGCGACAGCGTCCGCGCGGCGCTGACCGCGTATCGCGACGGCGTCAAGTCGGTCGTGGATCAGACGCTGGAGGGGATGAGGAAGGGCGAGCGGCCGGACGAGCTCGTGCAGCACGTGGCGCTGCCATCGGCGCTCGCGGAGAACCCCTTCCTGCAGGAGTTCTACGGCACGGTCGCGTGGTCGGTTCGCGCGATCTATTCCGACTACGCAGGGTGGTTCGACGGCAATCCGGCGAACCTCTTCCCGCTGGCGGAAAGCGAGCGCGCGACCCGCATCATCGATCTGGCTGGGGGTCGCGAGGCGGTGCTCGCGAAATCGCGCCAGGCGCTGGCCGGCAAAGATTTTCAATGGGCGGCGGAGCTGGCCGACTACGTGCTCGCAGTCGATAGCGCGCAGGTCGAGGCCAGGCGACTCAAAGCAGCGGCGCTCAGCGAACTGGGCGAGCGGCAGATCAGCGCGATCGCGCGGAATTACTACCTGTCCGCGGCGCAGTACCTGCTGACGGGCCTGCCGCCGCAATGACGAGCATGCGCCGGGACTGATTCGTCAGGCCCCGGAGAGCCCGGAATAGAGGATGTCGGCCCATGCCGTCGCCGGTTCCGACATCGGATCGCTCGGCGGCAGGACGGACTCGACGAGCCACATCCGAGTGCGCCCCGGATAGCCGGCGAGCTCATCGATGGCGTCCTGGGCGTCCTCGAGCGTTGCGCGCCACATGACCGCGCGGTCCTGGAACCTATTCGGCAGGTGGATCGCGACGAAGCCGTCGTTGACCGCGAAGATCAGGCCCCAATCGTGATTCGGGTAGACGAAGCGCCAGCGCCGAACCATGGTCTACGCCGCCGCTCGTTTGCACTGCCGAGACGCTGGGGTCGTCCGGATGTCCGTGCGCACGGCGGGCACCATACGCCAGCCGACGCGCCACGTCAATTGTCCTGTGCGTCCTGACCAAAGCGTCAAGTGAATTGGCACCATGAGACTGGCGATCTTCGATCGGGTTTCGGACTTGGAGGCGCCGTCCGGATTTGCAGCCGTGCCCAGACGGCCGAGTTCAGGCGACAATCCTCGAAATCCCTGGCAAGTCTTCGTGCGGCTGTGTCGTGCTGGTTGCTCGGCGGTGCGCCGTAGGCTATAGCCACGCTATACCGCATGGCCGGCCCGGCGCCGTTTGGCCTCGTTACAACTCGCGCCGTTTGAATATGACCACCTGTTCTATGAGCCCAGAGGTTCGCGCGGTGAGCGTCTGGCCGTCGGTAGACACTTCATAGGTGATCAGGGCGAGGTTCTGGTTCCCTTTCTTAGTGATGAGGGCAAGAACGTGTGAGCCTACCCAGTTCGCCACATGCACCACCCCCGGCGTCGTGGCCGCTGTCTCAGTTCCGTCGGCCCGCAGTGTCTCCCGCTCTTGTATCGTTTCCCCGCTTGGCATGACCAGTGAACTCGCAAGCGTGATGACGTTGCCAGTCACGCCGATCGTGATGTCAGCCCCCTTCAAGGGCAGCTTGGGGTCGAGCCTTGACTGCGACAAATCGGCTGACCAACTCCCTACGAATGGGCTTTTGGCAGCTTGCTGGTCCAGCAGTTTGGTCGCCAACACGACCGCACCGCCCACGCTGAGGATCGTGGCAAGCAGCACTGTGGTCATGAGTCCCTCCAGCGCCTTAGACACCGTAGAGCCGTACTTGGCCCTGCACACTTCTCAGGCAGCGGAGAGCCGTCTAGTTATTCGCCTATATGGACAAGCTATAGAGCCTGCGCAAACACTGAGGCGCTAGCGTGATGGCGTTGCACTTTGCTGAGGCGAAATTGGAGGCGCCGCCCGGATTTGAACCGGGGATGGAGGTTTTGCAGACCTCTGCCTTACCACTTGGCGACGGCGCCGTCAGATTGTGAGGCGGGAGACCAGAGGGAAGAAGATGGAGCGGGAAACGGGATTCGAACCCGCGACTTCGACCTTGGCAAGGTCGCACTCTACCACTGAGTTATTCCCGCTCGCGAACGAAGCCCTAGTCTAGCAAACCGGTCACTGCAGTGTAAACCCTACCGGACGCCGAGTCTCGAGCGTCGGGTCGCCGCCGCCGCCCGGACCATTTGTCCGGCCGCGGTGATCCGCCCGAAGGCGGCCCACATCGCCTGCCAGTCGTCTGCCCCCATCGTCTCGCGAATCGACGCCTGGGCCCTCCGCCACGCCGGCCGCGCCCTCCTGAGCCGGTCCTGCCCCGCGGCCGTCACGACGTACGGCCGCTCGCGCCCGCTGCGGCTACCGGCCAGCTCAATCCATCCCCGATCGCGCAGCCGTTTCAGATTCCGCGACAGCGTCGTCTTGTCGTAGTCGAATCGTTGCCCGATGGCGGCTTGGGTTGAGGCGCCCGCCGACGCGACGAGCGACAACAGGGCGAACTGCGCGCTCTCAATCCCGCTGGAATGGAGATGAGCGTCGTAGATTTGCGTCAGGACGCGAGCGACCCGCCGAGCCGTCGCACATGCGCACGGGAGGTCGGCCACGTCCGGAACGCGGTCCTCGCTGCTACGGTTTCGTCCCATTCCCCGACCCCGAGAGGAGCATCTGCAGCGGCGTCAACGGCGAGAGCGGCAGGTACTCGAACGTCACCAGCCCCGCCTTGCTCAGCGGCAGCGTGTCGGTGATCGCGCGGGCATCGTCGGCGTTGGCGCCCTGCAGGATGAATACGACCCCACGGCCATCGCCGCGCCCAAACCACTGCAGGATCTTGCCCTCGAGGTACAGCTCCACCGTGTGCCGAACTTCCGCCGGCATCACCTTCAGCACCTCGCTCCGCTCGACATTCGGCTTGACGCTGAGAATCGTCAGTATCCCGGACGACACTCGCGGCGCCGCAGCTCCTCCGGCTGGCTCCTGGCCGAAGGCGACACCTGACCCGAGGCTCACGATTGCAACGATGGCAGCGGCGACGACCTGATATGCACGCATCCGGCCTCCTCATTGGTTGTATATACAACCATAGATGCACAGTATCGCGCCGGGAGTCGCCTCGTCAACCGCGGCAGGCCAGGCAACCGACGCGCTCACCACCCAGGCCGGAACGCGTCCGGGTAGATCGTGACGCGCGGCGGAATCATCTCGATCTCCACCGCTACGACGTCGAACCGGCATAGCCGATCCCGCAGGCCCTCCAGCCCCAGGTAGGCGTCCGCCATCGCGGCCACGCGTTGCTGCTTTTGCTCGGTCACCGACGCCGCCGGATGGCCGAATCTGCCACTGCCCCGCGCTCGCACTTCGACGAACACCAGCACGCCGCCCTGCTGCGCGACGATGTCCAGCTCGCCGTAGCGGGTGCGATA
>DATJFF010000017.1:0-15745 GCA_035495795.1 Vicinamibacterales bacterium | reverse complement strand
GGATGATGCGGTGCATGTGAAGTACCGCATCGACGGCGTGCTGCAGAAGGCGATGAACCCGATCGACAAGCGGCACCACAGCACGATCATTTCGCGCATCAAGGTCATGGCCGAGCTGGACATCGCCGAGAAGCGCGTGCCGCAGGACGGCCGGTTCCGCCTGCGCGTGCCCGGTAAGACGATCGACTTCCGCGTCTCGGTAATGCCGAGTGTGCACGGCGAGGACGCGGTCATCCGTATTCTCGACAAGCAGTCGATGAGCGAGCAGTTCACCGAGCTGCGCCTCGACATCCTCGGGTTCCCCGACGAGGAGCTGAAACGGTTCCGGAAATATATTCGCGAGCCCTACGGCATGGTCCTGGTCACCGGCCCGACCGGCAGCGGCAAGACCACCACGCTCTACGCGGCGCTGGCGGAGATCCGCACCATCGAAGACAAGATCATCACGATCGAGGATCCGGTTGAGTATCAGCTCCGCGGCATCACCCAGATTCCGATCAACGAGAAAAAGGGGCTGACCTTCGCGCGCGGGCTGCGCTCGATCCTGCGCCACGACCCCGACAAGATCATGGTCGGTGAAATCCGCGACCCCGAAACGGCGCAGATCGCGATTCAGTCGGCGCTGACCGGGCACCTCGTCTTCACGACCGTCCACGCCAACAACGTCTTCGACGTGCTGGGACGGTTCCTCAACATGGGCGTCGAGCCCTATCAGTTCATCGCGGCGCTCAACTGCGTGATGGCGCAGCGGCTCGTCCGGCGGATCTGCGAGGCGTGCCGCCGCGAAGTGCGCTACACGGCTGAGATGTTGGTCGAGTCGGGGCTCAATCCGGCGCTGGCCGAGACCCAAGTCTTCATGGAAGGCGCCGGCTGCATCGAGTGCGGCGGCACTGGCTTCAAGGGCCGCATGGCTATCTGCGAGCTGCTCGATCTCACCGATCACATTCGCGAAATCATCCTCGACCGGCGGCCGATCTCCGAAGTGAAGCGAGCCGCCAAGGAACAGGGGATGCGGTTCCTGCGCGAGTCGGCGGTGGAGCGGGTGATGCACGGGCTGACGACGGTCCGCGAGATCAACAAGGTTACGTTCGTCGAATGAGCATGCTCGACTGGCTCACGACACCGCCGCCGGACGTCGCGGTCGAGATTCACCGGACCCACGTTGCCGCCGCCCGCCTCGAACGCCGCGGCGGCCGGCCCGTCATTGCCGCGCACGCCGTCGAGAACCTGCCGTCTGGTGCCGTCACGCCGACGCTGGCAGCGTCGAACATGCCCGACGTCGGGGCGGTTGGCCAGGCCATCGCGCGGGTGCTCGGCCAGATGGGCGGTCGCACTCATCGGATTGCCCTGGTGGTTCCCGACAGCGTCGCGAAAGTGTCGCTGCTGAGGCTCGAGAAGGTGCCCGCGAGAGAAGCAGATCTGCGCGAGATCGTGCGCTGGCAGATTCGCAAGAGCGCCCCGTTCCCGGTGGAGCAGGCGGTGCTCAGCATCAGCCCTGGCGCTGCCGCCGCGGATGGCAGCCGCGACCTGGTGGTCGCGCTGGCGCGCGAGGACGTCATCCGGCAATACGAGCAGGCATGTGCGATGGCCGGCGCGCACGCCGGCATTGTCGATCTCGCGTCGTTTGCGGTCCTGAACAGCGTCATCGCCGGCGGCGGCATGCCGGCGAGCGACTGGCTGCTCGTGCACGTCGCCGGCACGTCGATCACTCTTGCGGTGATGCGAGCCGAACAGCTGATTTTTTTCCGGCACCGCTCGGATGAGTCCGAGGGCACGCTTGCCGACCTGATGCACCAGACGGCGATGTATTACGAAGATCGCCTCAGCGGCGCCGGCTTCGCGCGCGTCTGGCTGGCGGGCACCGCCGGGATGGGCGACGGGGAAGTCGTCCGCCGCGATCTCGAGTCGCGCATCGGCGCGCGCGTGGAGCTGGCGGATCCGCGCACCGCGGCAGCGCTCACCGACGTCATCGACCCGAGCCCGGAGCTGGCCGACGCGCTCACGCCGCTCGTCGGCGTCCTCAGGCGCGACGCGAGGGCTGCCTGACATGCAGCCGATCAACCTTTCGACCCGGCCCTTCTACAACCACCGCCTCGTCCGCGTGACGCTGGGGGTACTGAGCCTGCTCGTACTGGCTTTTACCGCGTTCAACGTAATCCAGGTGCTGCGCCTGACGTCGCGCGACGCGCACGTCCGCACCGAGGCCGAACGCGCCGAAGGGGATGCGGGCAAGTTGCGGTCCCAGGCCGCGTCGATTCGCCAGACCATCAATCGCGATCAGCTGAGCGCGGTCCAGTCGGCGGCGCACGAGGCGAATCAGTTGATCGATCGGCGCGCGTTCTCGTGGACCGATCTGTTCAACCGTTTCGAGGCGACATTGCCGGGCAGCGTCCGCATCGCGTCGGTGACGCCTCAAGTCGATCAGCAGGGGCGGATGCTGGTCGCGGTCACCGTTCTCTCGCGGCGCGTCGAGGACCTCGACGGGTTCATCGAGGCCCTCGAGAAGACCGGTGCGTTCCAGGAGGTCCTCTCGCGGCAGGAGGAAGCGCAGGAGGATGGGACGCTGCGGTCGGTGATCCAGGGCTATTACCACGTCGCCAACTCCCCAGCCCAGGCCGCGGCACCGGCTCCGACGCCGGATCCGGCTCCGGCCGCCGCGGCCCCGCCGCGCGCCGAGGAGGGACGGTGAAGGCGCTCTTCGGCATAACCGACGCGGTTCCGCTGTCGCGCGTCATGCGCGACTACCGCCTTTGGCTGATCGCGCTGGTGCTGGCGCTGGCGGCGAACGTCATCGCCCTGATGCTGGTAGTGCTTCCGCTCTCTGCCAGCGCCAATGCCGCCAGCGCTCGTGCCTCGCGGGCCAGTAACACCTTGGGCGCCGCGAAGGCGGATCTGCAGAACGCCGAGCAGACGCGCGACGGGTCGGCCCAGGCGGCGAAGGATCTCGAGCGCTTCTATACCGAGATCCTGCCGGGCGACGTTGCCGCGGCGCGCCGGCTCACGCACCTCAAGTTGAGCCAGATGGCCCGCGAGCGCAACGTGAAGTTCCAGCGGAGCGCCTCCTCGCCGGAGCAGATCAAGGATTCGTCGCTCGAGCGGCTTCGCGTCAGCTACGCGCTCGCCGGCGACTACGACGCGATCAGGGCGCTCATCTACGATATCGAAACCGCTCCCGACTTCCTGGTCATCGAGAACGTCTTTCTCTCCGAAGGCCAGGACGAACAGGCGCCGCTGGCGCTCACGCTCGACGTCTCCACCTATTTCAGGGCGGCGCGCCGTGCCCCCTGATCGTCGCCGCCTGCTGCTGATCGGCATGCTGGTGCTGCTCCTGGCAGTCGTGGGCTGGACCTATTTCGGGAGTGGCAGCGCCCCGGCAACGGCACCGGCCGCGGCTGGAGGAAGCGCCGCCAGCCGGCGTCAGAACCAGGCCGCGAAGGGCGCCGATCCGCTGCCCGAGGCCGAGGCGGTGCGGCTGTCGTCGCTGTCGCAGTCGCGTGACGAGCCGTCGTCGGCGACCCGGAACCCGTTCAAGTACCAGCGCGAGGCGTCAGGCGGCAAAGGCACGACGGAGAAGCCGCCGGTGTTCCAGCCAGTGCTGCCGTCCGAGGTCACAACACCGGCCGGACCGGCGCCGCCTCCGCCGATTCCGCTGAAGTTCATCGGTGTGCTCGAAAAGACCGACGGTAATCGATGGGCTGTACTGAGCGTGGGCGAAGGGCGGGCCCCGCTGCACGGGAAGGAAGGCGATATCATCGACGGCCGATACCGGATCTTGAAGATCGGGAACGAGTCGATCGATCTGGCGTATCTCGACGGTCGCGGCCGGCAGACGATCCGGCTCACCGGACAGTGAGTTCGCACGCAGTCGAGCATGAGACGTGGTACGCAACCGACCTTGAGACCGGCATGGACCTGAGACTCGTAAAGCGAACGATAGCGGTGGTGGCCCTGGCGGCGCTGGCAGGCCTGGTTGCGGCCTGCGCCACGGGCCGGGCGTACTCGCGCGGGCTGGAGGCAGCCAAGGCCGGCGACTGGGACGCCGCCGTGGGCTACTACCGGCAAGCGCTCCAGGACGATCCCGACCGCCCCGATTACAAGATCGCGCTCGAGCGCGCGATGCTGGCGGCGGCCCAGATGTACGCGACGCGGGCCCGCGAGTTCGAGGCTGCGAACCAGCCCGAAGAGGCGCTGCGCGCCTACCGCAAGGCCCTCGAGTTCGAGCCTTCCAATCGGCAGATCGCGCTGCGCGCCTCGGAGATCGAGCGGATGCTGCGCGATCGCCTCGAGGCATCGGCGCCGCGGCCCGAGATCGAGAAGCTGCGCGAACAGGCGCGGCGCCAGGGCGGCGAGCCGATCCTCAATCCCGCCAGCCGCGACCCGCTGAGCATTCGCTTCACCAACGCGAGCATCCGCGACGTCCTGAACTTCATCGGCAACGCGACCGGCATCAACGTCACCTACGACCGCGATTTCCAGGATCGCCAGATCACGCTGAACCTCGAAGGCGTGACGCTCGAACAGGCGCTCCAGCAGATCATGGTCGCCAATCAGCTCTTCTACAAGGTGCTGAACGAGCGCACGATCATCGTGGCTGCCGACACCACCCAGAAGCGCACGCAGTACGAAGAGCAGGTGATTCGGACCTTCTTCCTCTCGCACGCCGACGCGACCGAGATTTCGCAGCTGCTCACCGGCATCGTCCGGGTCGCCGGCGTCGCCATTCAGCCGACGATCGTCGCCAACAAGACGAGCAACACGATCACGGTCCGCGCGACCGCGTCGGTGGTGCAGGTGGTCGAGCGGATGATCACGTCCAACGACAAGCCGCGCGCCGAAGTCATCGTCGACGTGCAGATCCTCGAAGTGAACCGGGAGCGGGCCAAGCAGTACGGGCTGAGCCTGAGCGACTACTCGATTGGCGGCGTGTTCTCTCCCGAAGTCGCGCCCGGTACCGGTGGCGCCGCCAACGCGGCGAGCGGACTCGGGACGCCGTTCAACCTCAACACGATCTCGCAGGGAATCAGCACCGCCGACTTCTACCTGTCGGTGCCCGCCGCCGTGATGCGCTTTCTCGAGAGCGACTCGAACACCAAGACGCTGGCCAAGCCGCAGCTGCGCGGCGCCGAAGGCCAGAAGCTGACGCTGAATCTCGGCGAGGATGTCCCGGTCCCGAGCACGACCTTCACGCCGATCGCCGGCGGCGGCGCGGCGACGCAGCCGCTGACCTCGTTCGCCTACCGCACCGTCGGCATCATCGTCGAGATGACACCGCGCGTTACCTACGAAGGCGAGATCATCCTCGAGCTGTCGGTGGAGAGCAGCGCGCAGGGACAAGGCACCGTCATCGCCGGCCAGAGCCTGCCCTCGTTTCTCTCCCGCAAGGTGGTGACGAAGCTGCGCCTCCGTGATGGCGAGTCGAACCTCCTGGCCGGATTGCTGCGTGAGGACGAGCGGCGATCGCTGCGCGGATTCCCCGGCGTGCTGCGCCTGCCCATCGTCAAGCAGCTGTTCTCGGCGAACGACGAGGCAATCCGCAGCTCCGATATCGTGATGCTGCTGACGCCGCGCATTATCCGCACTCACGAGCTCACCGCGACCGACCTCAGCCCGATCTACGTCGGCACACAGAGCAACATGGGACTCGGCGGTCCGCCGCCGCTCATCAACGTGGGTGGGGCCGGGAACATCGACGTCACACCGCCGGGTGCGCCAGGAGCAGGTGCGCCAGGAGCAGGTGCGACGGGTGCGGCAGGTGCGACGGGTGCGACAGGTGCGGCGGCGCCGAAACCGCAGCCGACACCGCCTGGCGCGCCGACGCCCCAGCCGCTTCCGCCTGGTACGCCGACGCCTGTCGTGCCGGCGACGCAGGGAGTCACGCCGCAGTTGCCGCCCGGGTCGTCGCCGATACCCGGCACGACCGCGGTGCCGGTGAAGCCGCCGCAGCCGCAAAGCGGCGTGACGGTGTTTGCGCCAACAGAGCCGCCGCCGGCCGCGCCTGAGCCGGCTGTGACGCCGCCGCCGAATCCGTTCGGAACGCCGATCACGCCTGGTGCGACGGTTCAGACGCCACCCGCCGGTGCGACCGGTGCGGCCGGTGCGACGGGTGCGACCGGTGCGGCGGCCACCGCCGCCGCGGGTCCCCGAATCACCCTTGCCCCGCCCAGCGAGATGCGCGTCGGCAGCGGGCCCTACACCGTTCCGGTTTCGATCACCGGTGCGTCGCGAGTGTCGGGACTGACTATTTCCATCACCTTCAACCCCGCGTTGCTGCGGGTGCGCAGCGTCTCCGAAGGCACGTTCATGCGCCAGGGGAACGTCACGCCGACGTTCACGCAGCAGGTTGACGCGGCGGCGGGCCGGATCGACATCGCGATCGTCCGGCCTGGCGATCAGGTCGGGGCGTCCACGAACGGCTTGATCGCCGCGATTCTGTTCGAGCCGGTCAGCGCCGGCACCGGCACGTTGACCGTGAGCGGTTCCGGGACGATTGTCGGCGGCGCAACCGCGACGCTCCAGTTCGCGCCGGCAGGAGTGGTGATTCGGTGAGGCTCTCACGGGTTACGCGGGACGGCGGTTACTCCTTCGTCGAGTTGCTCGTCGTCACGACGATCATCCTGATCCTCGCCTCAGCGGTGCAGCCGCTGGCGCGGGTGACGATCCAGCGGCAGAAGGAATCAGAACTGCGCCGCGCGTTGCGCGACATGCGCGACGCGATCGACAAGTTCAAGGACGCGGCCGACCAGGGCATGATCCCGAGCACCGAGCTGAAGGCCGGCAGCGAGGGGTATCCGCCGGATCTCGAGACGCTGGTCGAAGGCGTGTCGGTTGCCAACGACGCGTCCGGCCGCAAGCTGAAGCTCCTGCGCCGTGTTCCGGTCGATCCGATGACCGGCCAGGCCGATTGGGGATTGCGCGCCTACCAGGACAAGCCCGATGCGACCACGTGGGGTGGTCAAAACGTGTTCGACGTCCGCTCGCTGAGCGGCGGCACGGCGCTTGACGGCTCGAAATACAAGGATTGGTGAGAGAGCAGTGCGGAGTGCGGCGTGAGTAGTGCGTCTGAAGTGCGCGGCGTGCGTCGCGTGGCCGATCGCGGCTTCACGATGGTGGAGCTGCTGGTCGTCATCTCGATCATCGTGATCCTCGCGGCGATGGGGATGGCGCAGTATCGCAACAGCGTGATCCGCGCGCGCGAGGCCGTGCTGAAGGAAGATCTGTTCCGGATGCGGGACGCGATCGATCAGTACTACGCCGACAAGATGAAGTACCCGTCGGGGCTGGAGGACCTGGTCACCGAGGGCTACCTCCGCGAATTACCCGTCGACCCGTTCACCAATTCGAAAGACACCTGGCAGGCCGTGAACGCCGAGCCGAACGTCAACGACACGACCTCCCAGCCGGGCATCTACGACGTCAAGAGCGGTTCCACCGAAACCTCAATGGAAGGTACGCCCTACTCGGACTGGAACTGACACCGCAGGTTCAACGCCCACGGGTTCAACGCACAGGGCCTCGTGTCCGTGCTCAGAACTCCCGTGCCTTCGAACCCGCAGTGCTTGAACCCGCGTGAGCGCCGGCCTCTCTATGGCGTGACGCGAACGGTCACCTGATTCGATCCCTGGGTGCCGTTCTGCGCGCGCGCGACGACCGTCGCGATGTAATTGCCAGGCGCGCTGTAGCGGTGATTCGTGCTGCCGCCGGTCGTGGTCGCCCCCTGCCCGTCGCCGAAGTCCCAGGTGAACGACGACACCGTCGTGCCGCCGCCCAGACCGCCGCCGGTCGTGGCGGTGAAGGCAACGAGCCCCTGATTCGTCGCCACCGAGACCGGGTTCGGCGTCGCCGTCAGTATCACCGAGACGGTACTCTGCTCGACCACGTTGACGATGATGACGCTGGGGGCGGTGATCCCCTGCGCGTCGGTTGCCGTCACCGTCACGGTGTAGACACCCGCTCGCGCGAAGGTGTGCACCACCTGGGTTTCGGCGGCGAGCGACGCGACACGCGTCGGGGATGTGTTGTCACCCCAGTCGACGACAACATCTCGCAACACGGTGCCGGTGGCGGGGGCAATCCGGAACGCCGCCGGAATACCCGCCTCGATCGCGGTGGTCGGCGGCGTGATCGTCACGCTGGGCCCGGTCGCGGAAACGGTAACGGTGTTCGAGGTCTTGCCTCCGGCCTGGGCGGTAACGGTGGCCTCTCGCGACGTCGACAAGGTCGACCGGGCCTCACCGTTCGAATCGGTTACGGCCTGTCCCGGGTTCAGTTGACCCGCCGTGGTGGAGAACGTGACCGGTACACCCGGCAGGAGATTGCCCGATTCGTCCAGCACGGTCGCAGTCAGTTCGGCAACTCCGACACCTATCACACGGGACCGCAGGCTGACCGTCGCCGCCGCAGCGCCGCCGACCTTCACTTCGACGGTTTCGGAACGGGTGGCGCCGGAGAAGGCGCCGATCACAGCCGTGCCCGACTGCGTCCCGGCCCTGAACGTGACAGTTACCTTGCCGCCTTCCGTACGCCCTTCGGCGGGCTCCACCGTGCCGAAAGAGGACGTGAAGGTCACCACCGTGCCGTTCTGGACCGGTGTTCCGGGCTTTTCGGTGACCGATGCGATCACCTGCGCCGTCCCGCTGACCGGCACCGTCGTCGTACTGACGTTGAGGGTGATCGTCGATTCGGTGGGTGCCAGCAGCGGCACCTTGTCACACGCGGACCCGAACGTGGCCAGAAGGAGCACGCCTATGACGGCGAGACTGGGACGTGACACGTGTGAGACCAACAAGCATAATAGGCGCATGGGGTTAGCCGGTCAAGGCAGTCGAGCTGACCAACGGGGCTACGCGATGGCGGCCCTGCTCGTCGGGTTGAGCGTGATGAGCGTGATGCTGGCAGCGGCGATGCCGGTGTGGAGCCACGCGACCCGTCGCGAGCGCGAAGAGGAACTGATCTGGCGAGGTGAGCAGTACCGGCGCGCGATCATGCTCTTCCAGCGCAAGTACGCCAACACCTTCCCGCCGAACGTCGACATCCTCGTCGAGCAGAAATTCCTGCGCAAGAAATACAAGGATCCGATCGCCAACGACGACTTTCAGATTATCCCGGTCGGCGCTCCGGTGGGCGGTGCCGCAGGCCCGGTCGGCCGCAACGGGGCGCAGCAGCCGGGATCTCGGCCGGGCGGCGCGCCGGGAGGGCAGTCGGGTCCGGGCGGAAGCGGCGGATTCGGCTCCCCAGGTGGTCTCGGCAGCCCAGGCGGTTTCGGGAATCAAGGTGGCGTTCGGAACCAGGGCGGCTTCGGTAATCAGAGTGGTTTCGGCAATCAGAGCGGCTTCGGGAACCAGGGTGGCGTCGGCAGCCAGGGTGGCCTGGGCAGCCAGGGCGGTCCGGTAAGCCAGGGCGGACTCGGTGCAGGCGGATCTCAAGGCTTCGGCGCGCAGAGCGGGGTCGGAGGTCAGAGCGGTCTCGGAATGCAGCAGCCCGGAGGATTCGGACAGCCAACGACAGGCGGCACCGTCGGTGGCGGCACGCCCGGGACGCAGCCTGCAATGGGGATTCAAGGGGTGACGTCGAAGAGCAAGGAGACGTCGATCCGGCGCTACAACAACATGGACCACTACAACCAGTGGGCCTTCGTTTACCTTGCGGCGAGCGGGCAGGCCGGCCTCGGAGGTCAGCAGTTTGCGCGGCCCGGCCAAGGAGTTGGTCCGCAAGGCCAGGGCGTTGGGCCTCAGGGACAAGGGGGCTTCGGTCGTCCTGGAGTGCCGCAGCAACCTGGAGGATTCGGCCAGCCGGGCGGCATGGGCGGTTTCGGGCAGCCGACCGGGCCACAATCTCAGCCGAAGTTCCCGGCGGTTCCTGGCGGATTTGGATCCCCGACGCAGCCGGGACCGTCGCCGTTCAGGCCTCCGGCAAACTGACCATCTATACGCTGACCGCCCGACGCGGCCGCCGCATCTGGTTCTTCGCACTGAAAGTGAGACGTCCGCGCCAAGGCGCCGGCCGGACTCCGATGCCGCCTTACGTGTCGCCCAGGTCAACGGCAATCGCGTCGTGGAGTGCGCGGCGAACTGAGGCGATCCCATCGCCCGCGCGCGTCGGATGGACACGATTGGAGAGGAACGCGACGTAGCGGTCCGGCGACGGATCGATCCAGAGCGATGTTCCCGTGAAGCCGGTGTGCCCGAATGCTGCCGGCGACATGCACGTGCCGCACGACGAGGTCGGCAACATCGTGTCCCACCCGAGCGCCCGCGAACTGCCAGGCACGGCGCCGCGTGACGCAAACGTTTTCCATGGCTCCTGGTTCGATCGACTCAACCACCATCGCGCAATGAGCCCGACGCCGGCAGCGGTACCAAACAGTCCGGCATGACCCGCGACGCCGTCGAGCGCCGCAGCATTTTCGTCGTGGACCTCGCCGCGCAGCAGGCGCGAACGCCACGGATCCTGCTCGGTCGGCGCGATTCGTTCGATCGCATCCGCGGTGGGGTTGAAGAGCACCGCTGGTTCGTCACCGATGTGTGTCCGCAACCAGGTCGTGAACTGCACGTCGAGCTGTGCACCACCGGCGCGTTCGAGAACCCGCCCGAGCAGGATGAAGCCCGGGTCCGAGTACACGCTCTGGGTGCCCGGTTGGTACTCGAGCGGCTCGTGGCCGATCGCCGCCTCGAATGCGGCCCCGCCGCGCAAGCGCTCGAAATAGCGGCGGTGTGCGGGCAGCCCTGACGCGTGGAGCAGCAGCAGACGCAGCGTGACGGCGTCGCGGTCGGAGCCATGCCAG
The DNA here is from genome assembly GCA_035495795.1 of Vicinamibacterales bacterium. Classification (GTDB taxonomy): domain Bacteria; phylum Acidobacteriota; class Vicinamibacteria; order Vicinamibacterales; family UBA2999; genus VFZN01. The sequence continues at coordinate 4,965 of DATJFF010000017.1, read as the reverse complement.
GCCGGTGACCACGCATTCACGCGATCGTCGAGGTTCAACACGCCTCGATCGACAAGCGCGCTCGCCAGCGTTGCCGTGGACAGCACTTTCGTGAGCGACGCGAGATCGTAAACGGTGTCGGGCGCCGCCGGTGCCGCGCCGGCGTCGTAGGTGAGGCTGCCGGCGATCAGCGTCGCGATTGTTCCGCGCGTCGAGCCGATTTCGACCACCGCACCGGGAAACACGCGCCGGGCAATCGCCTCGTCGAGGACGGCATGCGTCCGGGAAAATGAGGTCATCGTGCGCCTGCCGGCCGCGGCGACGCTGAGAATGCGCGTGCCAGCCAGGCCACGGCCACTGTCGTCGTAGCGCCGATCAGCACATACCAGGTCCAGGCGATTGGTGTTGCCCACCACACCACCGCCATCACCGCCAGTCCGGCGAGCATCCCGGCGAACACGTCGCGCTCGCGGGCCTCGGATGACAGCGTCCCGAGCAGGAACGCGCCGAGCACCGGACCGGAGCCGAGCGAAAGCACCGAGAGCCCGGCGTCGAGAACCGAGCGGGCCATGAACTGCGCGCCGAGCGCGACGGCGAGTTGCACGATTCCCCACGCCACCGTCGCCTGCTTCGAGACGCGCATTCGAGTCGTCTCGTCGGCGCCCGGGTTCACGTAGGGCGTGTAGAAGTCGGTCAGCGTCGTCGCCGCCATCGCATTCAACGAGGGCGAGAGCGCCGCGGCGACGATCGCCGCGACGATGAAGCCGGCGACGCCTGAAGGGAGCGCGCTGACGACGAATAGCGGCAGGACCTCGTCGGTGCGTCCAAGAGGTTGGGGCAGTGGCGTTTGCTGGTAGTACGCGTACAACATCACGCCGATCAGCAGGAACAGGATGAACTGCGCGAAGACGATGAACCCGGACAGGACCAGGCCGGTCGACGCTTCGCGTGCGCTGCGCGCCGAGAGCAGCCGCTGCACCAGGAACTGGTCGGTTCCGTGCGTTGAAAGCGTCAAGGCGATTCCGCCCAGGAGTCCGGCCCAGAGCGTATAGATTCGCGCTGGATCGACGGACAGGTCGATGATCATGAAACGACCTGCAGCCTGGCCGAGCCGCGCGACCTCGGCCCATCCGCCCTGGATCTGGCCGAGCAGCGCCCACGCGATCGCGAGCGCCCCGGCCGCGTAGATAAACATCTGGACCACGTCGGTCCAGATCACCGCCGAGACGCCGCCGCGCATCGTGTAGACGATCATCGCTGCCCCGAGCACGACGATGACCGCGCTCACTGGCACACCGGTGACTACCGCGATCACCAGCGCGGTGGTGAACAGGCGGATGCCATCAGCCAGCGATCGCGTGATCAGGAAGATGACCGCGGACAGCGTCTTCACCCGCGCTCCGAAACGGCGCTGCAGTAGTTCGTACGAGGTGTAGAGCTCGCCGCGGAAATAGGCCGGGATGAAGATCAGGCTCACGATGATCCGCCCGATGATGTAACCGGCTGCGAGCTGGAGGAACGTCATGTTCCCGGCGTAGGCGGTGGCCGGGATCCCCACGAAGGTCAGCGTGCTCGTCTCGGTCGCGACGATGGTGAAGCAGATGGCCCACCACGGCACCGAGCGATCGGTGAGGAAGTAGTCGCGCGTGGTGTGCTGGAAGCGGGCGAACCACGATCCGAACGCGGTGATGCCCAGCAGGTAGGCGCCGATGACCGCGTAATCGAGGGCGGAGAGCGACATCCCGCGCCGCAGTGCCGCTCAGTACGAGCCGGCGCCGAAGGCAGCCCGGCCGATGTCGGTCACGGTCGTCGCCGTGTAAGGCGGCGCGGTCAGGGCGTCATAGGAGAAGAGGATCACGCCGGCGGTTCCGAGGCGCCGGGCTGCGGCGATGAACTGCAGGGTGGTTGCGGACGGCAGTCGATAGGCGCCGATTCCGGTCCAGACCGGGCGGCCGCCGGCGTAGTCCTCCGCCAGCGACACCTGCGCTTCGAACATTCGCGGATCCGTCGTGTACGCCATCGGGCACAGCACGTCGATGAGCGACTGATCGAGCCAGGTTCTCCAGTCCTGGAGCCGCGACTGCAGCGCCTCGGCAGCATCTGGAATGACCGCGGCGCTGAGAATGGCGTCGGGACGCGCCGCCTTCACCGCCGTCCGCACGCGCATTACCAGCGCCGTGAGTCGCGAACGCCGGAATGCTTTCCAGCGTTCCGGAAAGAAGTTCGGATACGCGAACGGATCCAGTGCCTCGCGGGCGGTCAGCGTCTGCAGCTCGGTCGGCGTCAGGTCGGGCTGTACCGACAGCTTGAATTGCTGCAGCGCGCCGCGGCTGTAGTCGAAGTCCTCGGCGGGGAAGCGCACGTAATCGAGATGAACGCCGTCGAGTGCGTAAGAGGTGACGAGTTCCTTGACCACGGCTGCGACGTGCGCCGCCGCCGCCGGATGGATTGGCGACGCGTAAAGGCCCTCGACGTCGTCGGCATGCTGCCGCGACCAGCGAGCCAGACGCCCGAGGTATTCCGGGCTCCGTGTGTCGATGCCGCGCAGTTCCATCGCGAGCGGCCTCGGCACCATCAGCCATTCGGGATTGCGATAGACGATGTGCTCCCTCGAGGAGGGAAGGGTGGCCGCGCTCGAGATGAGATTCACCGCAATCCAGGCGTGCACGCGGAGGCCAGCAGCGTGCGCTTCGGCAATCGTCACGCCCAGCGGATCGAAGTCCGGGTGCCCGGCGAGCTCGGCTGCGCGCGGTTCAAGGGTACTGCGGTAATACGCGTCGCCGCGGCCGCGGACCTGCACCAGCAGTGTGTTGAAGCCTCCGGCGCGTGCCGCCGCGACCATCTTCGTCACGGCGTCGGGTGAGCCGAGCGTGGCTCTGGTGACCCACAGCGCGCGGACATCCCGATCGCCCGCAGCTGCCGGCGCCGCCTGCGGTGACGGCGAGCCGATGGCCACGGCGAGCAGGACCGCGGCAGCGAACGCTGTGACCCGGATCGGGGAGGACTGTGCAAACACGGGCAACGCAAGAAGGTAACACGAAACGCGAGGCGCATCGTGGCGGCGTAAGCTAGGACAGATGCAGGTCCTCGGGATCGATGCGGGCGGAAGCAAGACCGTGGCGCTGCTGGCCACGATCGACGGGCGGGTCGTCGCCGAGGGACGCGGCGGTGGCGCCAACCTGAGGACGCATGGAGAGCTCGCCGTCGAGAAGACCCTGCACGAGGTGATCGACCAGGTGCTGGAGGGGCGTCTCGATCGCCCGGTTGCGGTGTGCCTGGGGATCGCCGGCGTGGATCGAGAAGACGATGCAGCGACGATCCGCGGCCTGATGCGCCGGCTTGGGTTCCGCCAACGGACGCTGATCGTCAACGACGCATTGATTGCCCTGGTCGCCGGCGCCGGGGAGCCGGTGGGACTGGTGTTGGTCGCCGGAACCGGGTCGATCGCATACGGTGTGAACGCGCGTGGTGTTGCGGCACGTTCGGGCGGGTGGGGGCCGATCCTCGCCGACGAGGGTTCGGGGTACTGGATCGGCCGGCGGGCCCTCGCCGCGGTCATGCGCCATGCCGACGGCCGCGGCCCTAGAACCGCGCTCACGCCGATGGTGCTCGACCGGCTGCACCTGGGACGTCCCGACGACCTGGTGAACGAAGTCTACGAGGGCGCCGAACGGCGGCAGCTCGTCGCGACGCTTGGGCCGCTGGTCGCACAGGCGCAGGACGGGGGAGACGCGGTCGCCGCGGAGATCCTCAGCGACGCGGCGTCCGAGCTGGTGCTCGCCGCGGCGTCGGTTGCGGGCCGCCTCGAAATGCGCGGCGACCTGTTTCGCACCTTCCTCTCCGGGGGCATGTTCCGATCCATTCCATGGCTTGCCTCGGAGGTGACGAAACGGTTGGCCGAAGTGGCGCCCCGCGCCACGGTCGCGCCGTTGTCGGCCGAGCCCGCGGCGGGCGCGGTGCGGCTGGCGCTGGCTGAGGCCGGCGGTGGCGCCCGCGTGCCCGTCTACCTCGACGCCCTGGCAGCGCAGTCGTGATTACCCAGACGTTTGAGACCGCCGCCGCGCTCGCAGGCGCGCTCGCCGAGCGTGTGCGCGTTGCGATCGAGGCTCGTCCGGCGCTCGTGCTCGGGTTGCCAACCGGCCACACGCCGTTGCCGTTCTACGCCGCGTTGAGGGCCGAAACACGCGCGCGCAGGATCGACTGGTCGAGCGTACGGACCTTCAATCTCGACGAGTTCGTGGGCCTGGAGTGCGCTGCGCCCGGCAGTTACCGCCACTACATGGACCATGAGTTGTTCGGCGCGGTTGGCATCCCGGCCGAGCACATCGGCTTCCTCGATGGCTGCGCGCCGGATCTCGACGCGGAGTGCGCCCGCTACGAGCGTGCCATCGCCGCCGCAGGCGGCATCGACGTGATGATCCTCGGAATCGGCGCGAATGGGCACATCGGCTTCAACGAGCCGGCGCCGGAGCTGGAGCCCCGCACCCATCGCGTTCGGCTGCTGGAGGCGACGCGCGCCGCCAACCGCGCCTGGTTCGATGACCGGTTGGAGAGTGTGCCCCTCGAGGCGGTGTCGATGGGGATGGCGACCATCCTGCAGTCGCGGCAAGTCGTCCTGATCGCCACCGGCGAGACCAAGAACAAGGCTGTGGAACGCATGCTGAACGGCCCGATCACGACCGCGCTGCCGGCCTCTTTCCTGCAGCTGCACCCGAACGCTGCGGTGATGCTCGATCCCGCCGCTACCCCTCGATGAGCGCGCGCAGGCGGGGCTCGATGTCCTCGTCGATGGCCTCGCGAATCCGGTCCTGCGACTTCCGGAGGCGACTCAGGGCTCTCGTGTAGGTGAGGCCGGTCTTCTGCATCACGATTGCGGCCTTGACGTTCCAGTGCGCTCGTTTGAGCAGCTTTTCGGCCTCGTCGGGATCGATGCCGACGACGATGTTGAGGATGCGGCGGGCTCGGTCGCGGAGCTTCTCGGAGCCC
>DATJFF010000016.1:0-5147 GCA_035495795.1 Vicinamibacterales bacterium | reverse complement strand
CGCCGGGGCGGAGGTCGAAGTGGTGCACGATGGCGCCACGGCACTCGATCGCGTCGAGCGCTTCCACCCGGCGCTGGTCCTGCTCGACATCGGCATGCCGGGGATGGACGGCTACGAGGTGGCGCGGCGGATCCGCGCCCGGCCCGCGCTCCAGGGCATCCAGCTGGTGGCGCTCACCGGGTGGGGGCAGGCGGAGGACCGGCTCCGCTCACGAGAAGCCGGCTTCGACCACCATCTCATCAAGCCCGCGGGAATCGATGAGCTGTGCGCGCTGCTGCCGAGCACGCGGGATAACGCCGGGCCTCGAGGCTGAGTCGCGCTCCGCGGCCCGCGGCTTCAGAACCGGAACAGGCCCACGAGCTGGAACTGGTTCGCGTGCGCGCTCTGGCCATCGAGATTCTCGCGTTGGCCATAGATATACTCGAACCCCACGTCCACGCGACCCGAAGGCGAATAGACCAAGTTCGCAACGAAGCGGCTCGTCCGTTCGTAGGTGTTCGCAGGCTGGAAGGCGTAGTTGTCCACGCTGACGAAGCTCCACAGCACCGTGGAACGCAGGTTCACGTTCTGCACCTGTTCCCACTCCTTCCAGCGATGTTCGTAGCCGACGTACCAGCCGACCGCGGTGAGCGCCTTGAGGTCGCCCGTGGCAGGGTCGAACACGCCGTCGGTGCCGCCGAGCGAGTTCAGGTCGTTGATGTAGCGTGCGATGCCCGAGCCGGCGTTCAACTGGAACATGAATCGGTCCGTGAGCGACTTGACCGGGACGTTCACGACGCCGCTCACGGTGCCACCCGCCCCCCAGGTGCTGCGCACCTCCCCGGGGATGGCCTCGCCGCGGATCTGGCGCAGAAGGCCCGCGACCTGGATGTGGCCGCCCTTCGGCAGCTCGATGTAGTCGCGCGCGATCACGTCGGGGAACAAGTTCACGCCCGTGCCGCCGGTGATCGAGACCGAAGGCGTCTCCACAGCCACCGCGACCCGCTGGTTCTTCCGCCGCCACCAATAGCGGAGCTGAGGCTGGCGGATGACGTTCTCAGAACTGATGCCTTCGAAGTCGAGGTCCTCGATGTCGACCGCCTGGTCGGAGAACGTCGACCACGTCTGGCCGGCGATGATCCCGCGGTACTGAGCGTACGCGTGCCGCAGCCGGAACGCGTTCACCGTGCCGGCGAAGTCGCCCTCGAAGAACGCGCGCACCTCCTCCCGGCCACCGGGCGTCCGGAACTCCATGTTCAGCCGGCTCGCGCGCGCGGAGATGTTCGTCCGCTTCGCCTCGCCGATCGTGTCCGCGACCCCGACCGGGATGGAGTTCGTGAGGAACCGGTCGTCAGTCCCCAAGGGATCGAGCGTCAGCACCACTGCCGTGCGGACGCGAGCGCCGAACTTGATCGCCGCATCCGAGCCCGGGATGCGGATCGAGCCGGGAAAATCGCCCGCGGAGACGACGTCCGGCGGCAGCTCGGGGGACTTCTGCGCGGCGGCCTCGACCTTCTTCAACCGTTCCTCGAGCTTCTCCTCCCAGGCGGGGAAGCCGCCCTGGCTCTCGAGGATCTCGAGGCGCTTCTTCATGTCCACGAGCTGCGAGTCGAGGCCGGCGAGCCGCGCCGCCTGACGGGCGACGACCACGGCCTGGCTGTCCGCCGAGATCGAGAGCGAATCGATCAGCGCGCGCTGCCGCTCGACCAGGACCTGCTGCTCGTCGATCCGCTGCCTCTGATCGTCGATGCGACGCTTCTGCTCGGCGATCTGGGCGGACGTGCTCTGCGTCGCCCGCTTGGCCGGGGCCTTCGCCGCCGGCTTCGACGCCGACTGTGCCCAGGCGAGCGACGCGGGGACGATCGCCAGGGCGAGAGCCACGGCCCCGGCGAGCACCGCCCCGAGCGGCCGCACACCCGTGTGCCGCAGAGCCGTCAAAGCAAGATGTCCGTTCCGAGCGAGAAGACCGTGCCCGTCATGCCCGCCGTGTAGTAGCCGAAGTTCGAGCCCGCGGGCGAGCGGTCGACGTGAAGCACGTGCAGGTTCAGCCGCCACTGGCGATTGCCGTACGGATAGAAGCTGGCCCCGCCGCCCAGCTCCCACGGGTTGCGCCGGAACGCATCGAACTCGTACGAGCCCACGCCATAGATGCCGAGCTTGGCCGGCACGACCATGTGCATCGCCTCGGCGAAGAAGCCGCGGTCGTGGATGTGGCTCAGCGGCAGGGGGCCCGTGGCCTCGAAGTTCGAGAGGATGCGGTACGTGAACTCGCCCTGGAACGAGAAGCCCTGGTACTTGGCGCCGGCGTCGAACGACAGGTCCTGGTATGTGAGCTTCGTCACCGTGACGCCGTTCGCGAGCGCCCCGGCCTCGAACGGGTTGACGCCGTCGGAGAGGCGGATCTGTGTCGCCTTGGGCGGGGCATCGGTCGCGGAGTACCGGCCCTCGCGCGTGGTGCAGGCGGAGAGGCCGAATTGCGTCGCGACCGCGTTGTGCTGCTCGAGGTCGCCGAAGCCGCCCCGGGGTCCGAACTCACCGGTCGTGGGCTGCGTCCACACGCTGGCGCTGTAGGCCATGTCGCGGTTGTCGTCGGCGACGGTGTTCCCGAGCTGGCTGATGCTGCGGTCCACGGCCACGGTGTAGAAGACCCTCCGGATCCTGCCCGTGGCCCACGCGCCGGACGCGAAGCCGCCGCGCAGGAACTCCTCGTTCATCAGCCGGTCGCTTCCCGCCCAGAACGGCCAGGAGCCCTGCAGCGACCGCACCGTGAGGTTGGGCGAGATGCCGACGCCGAACGTCATTTTCTCCGACATCAGGTAGCGCAAGTTTCCGAACACCAGCGTCTGCTCCGTCGAGGCCAGCGACCAGGCCGTGAGGTTGTAGCGGAACTTGGGATCCACGAACCAGCCCGTCAGCCACACCATGCTGCGGTGCCAGTTGATGTCGTTCCGGGCCTTCGCCGTGCGGGGACGGCCGAGATGATCGGTGAAGTTCTGCTGCGCGGGCGTCTGGTTGATGTAGCGGAAGAGCCCGTAGACGCTGATGTTGAGCGCGCCGCGCGCGGTATGGATGATGTCGAAGCCAGATCCCGGCGTGAACTGCCCTTGGTACAGGTTCTCGTACTTCTCCATCTGCTTGACCTGCATCGAGTCGATGACCGGCGGCGGCCCCGCGTCGTCCTGGGCTCGCGCCGCCGTGGGCCCGAGTCCAAACGCCAGCAGCAGCACGCCGCCCCATCGTCCAACGCGTCTCATGATGTGGGTCATTTCGTCGTCTCCCTTGAGGGCGCAATGACTTGACGATCCAGCGCGGCTCGATCCAACCCGACCTGATGCGGCTCAGGGGCCGGCGCGCGAACCAGGCCTGCCCCTGACACCTCCCTCCTCATTGCGCGCCGCGCGCTCAGCGCGGCTTCGGGGCGTACGGGTTGCCGCCGACGGCGTTCGAGACCTCGGCGATCGTCTTCTGCGCCTTGACGCTGTTGCCCGCGGCGTCCAGCGGGGGAGAGATCACCGCGATGCCGAACTTGCCCGGCGAGACCGCGATGATGCCGCCGCCCACGCCGCTCTTGCCCGGCAGCCCGGTCATGAACAGCCACTTGCCGGAGTCGTCGTAGAGCCCGGCCGTGGCCATGACCGCGAGCACCTTGGGCACGTTCTCGGTCTTCATGCACTGCTTGCCGGTGACGGGGTTCTTGCCGCCGTTCGCCAGCGTCGCCGCCATGGTGGCCAGGTCCTTGGCGTTGACGTTGATCGCGCACTGTTCGGTGTAGATGTCGCAGGCGCGGAGCGGCTCGGCCTTGATGTGACCGTAGGCGTACATGAGCATGGCGATCGCCTGGTTGCGCTGGTTCGTCTCGGCTTCGGACTTGAACACCGGCTGGTTCACCGCGAGCGGCCGGCCGGCGAAGTCGCTGTGGAACGCGAGGATCTTGTTCCAGATCTCGTCGCGGCTGGTGCCGCTGACCATGCTGGTGGCGGTGATCGCGCCGGGATTCACCATCGCGTTCATCTCGCTGCCCTTGTACTGCTCCACGGCTACGATCGAGTTGAACACCTGGCCCGTGGCATCGACGCCCATATTGTTCGCGATGGCGTCGGCGCCCTGCTCCTGCATGACGAGCGCCATCGTGAACACCTTGGAGATCGACTGGATCGACACCTCGGACGTGAGGTCGCCCGTGGAATACACCTTGCCGTCCGTGGTCACGAGCGCGACGCCGTAGATGTTCGGATCCACCTCGGCCAGCGCCGGGATGTAGTCGGCGTTCTTGCCTTCCTTCGAGTCCTTGAACTTGGCGTACGCCGCGTTCACAGCGTCCTGGTATGCCGGTCCCGCGGTCGCCGCAGCCGGCGCCGCCTTCTTCGAAGCCTTCTGGGCCAGAGCGGGAGGGCTGATCGCCATCAGGGCGAGCGCGACGACAGGGAGCAGACGCCGCCACGAGGCGGTGCGACGAGTTGCGAGGCTTTCAGTCATTGAGTACTCCCGGGTTCGGCCCGGAGTGGCCGGGCAGACGGATGCCAATCAATTGCGTTCGAAATACGTTCCTACCGATGATCCGGTCAGAGCATCAACTGCATTCGGCCCTGGAAGAAGTGTGTCGCGCCGCTTGTGCCGAACCGATCGAGCACGCCGTAGCCGTATCCGAGCGTGAACCGGAACTCGTACGAGGGGTACCAAGCGAGCATCGGCGTCACCCTCCAGAACTTGCCGCCCTGAATGGTCCCGCTGTTGGCGTCCACGTAGCTGGCGTGGATGGTCGCCTCGAAGGCTCCCATCCCGCCTTTGAAGAGCGAATGTTTCGGATAGACGAAGCCGAACAACCCGCCGCGGGTGTTGTACGCGCGTACCTCGCCGGTCATCAGCCACGACGCCCAGAGGTCGCCGCCATCGAACTGCTGGTCCCCCGCGGAGGCCTCTGTCTTCACGAAGTAATACGCGCCTCCGAACAGCCACGATTTGTCCCGGTACCACACCTCGGGACCGATCACCTTTTCGTGCTCCGCGGGGAACACCCCGGTGTCGAGGAAATAGGGCGCGGTGCTCGCCTCCGGTCTGGCCTTGAGCTGCGTCTTTCCATCCTTCGGATTGCCGTATTTGAGATTCACGGCGAGATGGAGGACCTCCCCTTTGGTTTCGGAGAGAAGCGGCAGCCAGGCCACGCGCGC
>DATJFF010000015.1:0-2466 GCA_035495795.1 Vicinamibacterales bacterium | reverse complement strand
CCGCCGTCCGCGCGCAGGCGGTAGCCCGCGCCGCGGATCGTCTCGAGCGAGTGCCGGCCAAACGGCTCATCGATCTTCCGCCGCAGGTGCCGGACGTAGACGTCGACGATGTTCGAGCGGTTCTCGTAGGCGAAGTCCCACGCGTGCTCGAGAAGGTCGTACCGCGAGAGCACCTCGTCGGCTCTGCGCATGAACGTCTCGAGCAACGCGAACTCCTTCGTCGAGAGCGGGATCTCGGCAGAGCCGCGCCAGACTCGGTGAGTGGCCGGATCGAGGCGCAGGTCGCCGACCTCGAGCACGGACGGACGTTCTCCATCGCCGCGGCGCGCGAGCGCGCGTAGGCGCGCCAGCAGCTCGGCGAAGGCGAACGGCTTGACGAGGTAGTCGTCGGCGCCGGTGTCGAGGCCTGCGACGCGGTCGTCAACGGAGTCGCGAGCCGTGAGCATGAGCACGGGCGCCCAGACACCGCTCGTGCGCAAGCGGCGACAGGTCTCGAAGCCGTTGATCCCCGGCAGCATCACGTCCAGGACGATCACGTCGTAGTTGGAGCTCTGCGCCATCCAGAGCGCCTCTTCCCCGTCCTTGGCGACGTCCACCGCAAGTCCCTCCTTGGTCAGGCCGCGTCGGATCAAGCTCGCCATCCGGAGTTCATCCTCGACAATGAGGGCCCGCACGCTCTTAATCGTCGCAAAGCTCGGATGAACGGGAGATGAGTTTGGCGCTCATCTTGCGTTCATCTTGCGTTCCTAGTGTACGCCGGCGACCGGCAGATTTGGCCCAAAATTCGAGGAGGTCCGGGTTGAGGCCCGCTATCGAGGCCGAAGGTATCGGCAAGGACTACGGCTCGCTCACGGCGGTCCGAGACCTCAGCTTCGTGGTCGACGCCGGCGAGGTTCTCGGCGTCCTCGGGCCGAACGGCGCGGGGAAGACCACTGCCATTCGGGTGCTGACGACGATCCTTCCACAGAGCCGCGGCCGTTTCTCGGTGGCAGGCGTTCCTTCCACGCGGTCGAGAGAGATCCGTCGCCGCATCGGCGTCCTCCCGGAGAGCGCGGGCTACCCCGAGCGGCAGACGGGTGAGGAGTACCTGACCTACCACGCACGGCTGCACGGTCACACGCGCGGCAGCGCTCGCGCGGTCGCGACCGGGCTCCTCGACGAGCTGGGCTTGCTCGCACGGCGCGGGTCGCTGATCGCCTCCTACAGCCGCGGCATGCGCCAGCGACTCGGAATCGCTCGCGCGCTAGTGAACGACCCCGCAGTGGTCTTCCTCGACGAGCCGACGCTCGGCCTCGACCCGGCGGGTCAACGGCAGGTGCTCGGCAACGTCAGGAGGATTGCGCAGGACCGCGGTGCCGCTGTCCTGCTGAGCACGCACCTCCTGACCGAAGTCGAGGAGAACTGCTCGCGGGTGCTGATCCTCAACCGCGGCCGAGCCGTCGCAGAAGGGACGGTGTCGGAGGTCATCCGCCTGGCGGCCGCGCCGCGCAGCGGCCGGCTTCAGGTTGCGCCCGAGCAGGCGGAGCGCGCTGCGGCCGCGCTTGCAGGCGTCCCGACCGTGGCACGCATTACGCCGGATGGACAGCCGGGCTGGTTGAGTGTTGCTCTCGCCCCGCCGGGAGCCGGGCCGGAGGATGTCTCGTTGAACTCCGCCGTGCGGGCGCTGCTCGACGCGGGCATCGTCCTGATCTCCTTCCAGCTTGAGGGGGCGAGGCTGAGCGACGCCTTCCTGGCGATGACGGAAGCCGCCTGAGGTGGCCACCGTGGAACAGGCAGCGGACCTCCCCCTCGAGCGGGGCGGCTCGCCCGGCTGGGCGGTTGTCCTCGGACAGGAACTCCGCGACCTGTGGCTTGGCGGGCGTGGCCTGCTCTTGAGCGTCGCCTTCAGCCTGCTCCTGAGCGTCATCGCGTACCTCGTCGCGACGAACACGGCGCTCAATTTCCTGGAGCATCGCGAGTCCGTGAACCTCGTCCTTCAGGTCGCGATCGCGGTGGGCGGGCTGCTCACGCTCCTCGCCGCGGCGGACGCGGTGAGCGGCGAGCGAGAGCGCGGGACGCTCGAGAGCTTGCTCCTCTCCCCCGTTCCCCCGGGCCAGATCACCGTCGGCAAGGTGCTCGCCGCGCTCTCCCTCTGGCTCGCGGCCTTCGCGATCACCGTCCCGTACATGTGGTTCCTGGGCCGGGGAGTCGGCATCGTGGGAGACGCGGTCGTGACCGGCGTCGTCGTCGGGACGCTGTTGGCCGTTTTCCTCGCCTCGCTGGGACTGATCGTCAGCCTCTTCGCCAGGTCCAACCGCGTCAGCCTCTCGCTGAGCCTCTTCCTCCTGCTCGCGCTCTTCGCACCGACCCAGCTACCGTCGAACGCCCAGAAGGGCTGGGCTGGTGAGCTGCTCCTCCGAGTGAACCCGCTTACGGCGGGCGAGCACTACGTCGGCAAGATTCTCGTCAGCGGCCACGCCTGGAGCG
>DATJFF010000014.1:0-4288 GCA_035495795.1 Vicinamibacterales bacterium | reverse complement strand
GCCGGACATCGAGCGCCCCTACCGGACCTGGGGCTATCCGGTGGTCCCGATCCTCTTCCTGCTGGCATCCATCGGGATGGTGGTCAACGCCCTGGTGACCGATCCGAGAAATACCGGCGTCACCTTCGGCATCATCGCGGTGGGGATCCCCGCCTACTTCGGCTGGCGCGCGTGGGCGGGACGAGCGGGTAACGTCAGGGTCACGGGCGGCGGCGCTTCTTGACCTCCTCGCACCCGGGCGTATACTTCCCGCCGGAATGATCTCCGCCGCCACTCCGCGTCTCACCCACCCCTTCCGTCCGCGCATCCGTCGCCGGGCGGCCGGGCCCGTTTCCCCGCATCGCTCCCCCTCTGGCAAGGACATCGGGACCATGAAAGCGCTGCTTCGTACGGCAGGACTCGTCACAGGCGCCCTGGCGCTGGCGGCAGTAGCCGCCCGCCGGGCTGACGCACAGGGCACGACCTTCGGCGCGGTGCAGGGCATCGTGACGGAGGCCGGCGCGGCGAACCGGGCGATCGAGGGGGCCACGATCACCGTCACCAACGCCGGGACCGGCCAGCGCTACTCCGCCACCACGCGGTCGAATGGCCGCTACAACGTCGAAAACGTGACGGTGGGCGGGCCCTACACGATCGAGGCGCGGGCCATCGGCTATCAGGCGGTGCGGCGCAACAACGTGACCCTGACCCTCGGCCAGCGGCTGGACGCGAACTTCTCGCTCCAGCAGTCGGTGGTACAGCTGCAGGAAGTCGTCGTGGCGGGCGCGGCCAACCCCCTGATCAACGCGAACAAGACCGGCGCCGAGCAGATCATCGGCGCGCAGGCGATCGAGAATCTGCCGCTCCTCGGCCGCAATTTCACCGACCTCGTCCGGACGAGCCCGCAGGTCGTAGGCACGTCGGTGAGCGGCCAGAACAACCGGTTCAACAACATCCAGATCGACGGCGGGGTGAACAACGACCTCTTCGGCCTCGGCAGCACCGGCGCGCCGGGCGGCCAGGTCAACGCGTCGGCCGTTTCGCTCGAGGCGATCAAGGAGTTCCAGATCCTGATCGCGCCGTTCGACGTGCGGCAGGGCGCGTTCACCGGCGGCCTCGTCAATGCCGTGACCAAGTCGGGCACCAACGAGTTCCACGGCTCGATCTTCGGCTACCTGCAGAGCAACGACCTCGTCGGTCACGACACCGCCGATGCCGCGGCCGCCGCGTTCAACACCAAGCAGTACGGCTTCACCGCCATCGGCCCGATCGTGCGGGACAAGGTGCACTTCTTCGTGGCGACCGACCTCCAGAAGCGGACGACGCCGTGGGCCGGCCAGCAGATCGGCACCGACCCGACCGGCGGCGCCGACTCGGTCGGCATCGGCATCACGCAGGCCACCGCGCAGCGCGTGACCGACTACCTCACCGGGCTCGGCTTCAACCCGGGCGACTGGCGGGCGCCGACGCAGGCGACACCGGACAACAACGTCTTCGGGAAGCTGACCTTCCACCTGGGCACCAACAGCTCGCTCGAGCTCTCGAACAACTACGTCAAGGCGAGCGACGACAAGCTCACCCGCAACTCGACCGCCACCGGCAACCGGGACGGCTACCAGCTTTCCCTCAGCGGCTGGAAGCAGAGCAACAAGACGAACACCACCCGCGCCAAGTGGGCCGCCGTCTTCGGCAACGGGCTGAACAACGAGCTCCTGGTCGGCTACTCCGCGATTCGCGACATTCGGGACCTGACGAACCGGATCCCGCTCCTGCTCATCGGCGGCGACCGGCCCGGCACCACGATCGCCGCCGGCGCCGACCGCTTCTCGCAGGGCAATCAGCTGAATCAGGACATCTACGAGATCACCGACAACCTGACCTTCGACATGGGCGCCCACCGCATCACGGTCGGCACCCACAACGAGTTCTTCAAGTTCTTCAACGTCTTCACCGCCGGCTCCTACGGCATCTACAGCTTCAAGAACGTCGACTCGCTGATCGGCGCGAACCCGAACCGGTACGAGATCCTCTACGGGACCCCGACCAAGCCGGCCGGCGCCATCGCCGACTTCAACGTGCGGCAGTACGGCTTCTACGCGCAGGATGCGTGGTCGCCGTCGGACCGACTGACCTTCACGTTCGGCATTCGCGGCGATCTGCCGAGTGTCGACAAGCCGGTCACCAATCCCGGCCTTCTCGACAGCCTCGGCGTCAACACCGGCGTGTCGCCGAACGGGAAGCTCTGGTCGCCGCGCTTCGGCATGAACTGGGACCCGAGGGGTGACGGGCAGATGATCGTTCGCGGCGGCGTGGGTGTCTTCAGCGGCCGTCCGCCGTATGTGTGGGTCTCCAACGCGTTCGTCAACACCGGCCTCGAGCAGCTGGACCTGGTGTGCTCGGGCGCCCAGGTGCCGGCCTTCACCCTCGACACCGCGGCAACGCCGCGCACCTGCGCCAGCGGCGCGGGCGCCTCGTCGTCGGCGTCCACGATCAATTATTTCGACCGGAACTTCAAGTATCCGCAGACGCTCAAGCTCGCCTTCGGCGTGGACAAGCAGCTCCCGTGGAACATCGTGGGCACGTTCGACTTCCTCCACACGAAGTCGATCAACCAGTTCATGCTCGAGGACATCAATCTTCAGCAGGGGGGGCTCAACAACGAGGGCCGGCGTCTCTACGGCAGCATCAACCCCGGCAGCGGGTCGGCCACACCGCTGCGCTGGTCGAACGCCTACCGCGCGGTCATCCGGCACTCCAACCAGAGCGGCGACTACTCGACCTCGCTCACCGGCCAGCTGCAGAAGCGCTTCAGCAACAACATCGAGTTCAACATGGGCTACACCTGGTCGCGCACGCGGGACCAGATGTCGCTGACCTCGAGCATCGCGAGCTCCAACCTCGGCTTCGCGCCGCTCTCGGGTGAGATGGACCAGCGCTTCCGCCGCCGCTCGTTCTTCGACCGGCCGCACAAGATCGCGGTCAGCGGCTCGATTGCGGCGCCGTTCAAGACCCGCTTCGCGCTGTTCTACACCGGGACGTCGGGCTCGCCGTACACCTACATGGTCTCGGGCGACGCGAACGCCGACGGCATCACGACCAATGACATCGCCTACATTCCGCGCGACGCCAACGACATCTCGCTGGCCGGCGCCGATGCGGCGGCCAAGGCGGCGAAGTTCGCCACGCTCGACGACTACATCAATGGTGAGGCCTGCCTCCGCGACAACCGCGGTCAGATCATGGAGCGGAATGCCTGCCGCAACCATTGGGAGAGCTTCGTGGACGCGCGCCTGGGCAAGGTGATTCCCACGGTGGGCGGCCAGTCGATCGAGCTCACTCTCGACGTCTTCAACCTCATGAGCCTGCTCGGCAGCGACTGGGGCCTGCAGCGCTCGACCACCGGCTTCGAGACGGTGAACCTGCTCCGGCTGACCGGCTACGACCCGGTGAACAACCGCGGGATCTACGATCTCTCGCTGCCGCAGCGCGATCGTGTGTCGACCAACGCCTCGCGGTGGAAGATGCAGCTGGGCGCGAAGTACACCTTCTAGACCGGCAGCACGCATGAAGAAAGGCCGCCGCGGATACTCCGCGGCGGCCTTTCCCGTTCCCGGTCCTCCGAGCGTCGGCCTAGGTGCGCACCCGGTCGAGCAGGATCAGCGCCGCCAGCAGGAAGAGCGCGTTGGGGAGCCAGGCCGCGACCACCGGGTTCACCACGCCGCCCGATCCGACCGCGCGGGCGAGCTGGGTCATCAGCAGGAAGATGATCGTGGTCGCGAGACTCAGGCCGATCCCCGCGGCGGCGCCCGAGCGCGGTGTCGTCACCGCCAGCGGCGCGCCGAGGAGGGCAACGATGAGGCAGGTCACCGGGATCGCGAGCTTCAGCGCCCGGTCCACCTCGAGCTTGTTGGTGTCATTGCCCGAGCGCTTCAGCGCGTCGATGTACAGCCCGAGCTCGCCGTAGCGCATCTCATCGGGGGCCTTGGGCGGCGCCACCAGCTCGACCGGCGTCTGCGTCAGCGCCCGGAGCCGCATGCTCCGGAAGCGGAACGTCGCCTGATGGCGCGCGTCGCCCACCACGCGGCTCGCACCGTGCCAGAGCTGCCAGCTGCCGAGGCTGTCGACGTAGCCCGCGCTGTCGGCGGAGATGATCAGCGTCGGATACTCAAGCCCGCGTCCGGCCCGCTCGAGCACCACGTCCTTCAGGCGCTGGTTGGCGACGTCGAGCGCGCGGATCGCATAGACCCACCCGGCGTCGCCCCGATAGACGAAATTGAAGCGTCCCGCCGTCGGCTCCGCGTCGCGGTCG
>DATJFF010000013.1:0-100163 GCA_035495795.1 Vicinamibacterales bacterium | reverse complement strand
TCGATCTTGGTCGGCCGCCCTTCGTGGCTCTCGACGATCAGGCCATAGGCGCTCCGCCGGAACGGCATCGTCGTGGCGTAGTAGCGTGGAATCCCGGGAACGGTCTCCTCGGGAGCGGTGACGTAGGGAACGATCTGTTCGACAGGACGCCGGCACGCCGCGAGCCCCGCCAGGGAGAGCGAGGCGCCCAGGAGCATCATCATGTCCCGCCGGGTGATCCCGTCGAGCTCCGATGCGCCCTCCGGGAACTCGCGCTCGAGAGCAGCACGATATTCCGGAAGATCCTCGAGCTGCCCGAGGCTTCGCCAGTACGTACGACTCACC
Organism: Vicinamibacterales bacterium; assembly: GCA_035495795.1. Taxonomy (GTDB): domain Bacteria; phylum Acidobacteriota; class Vicinamibacteria; order Vicinamibacterales; family UBA2999; genus VFZN01. Next base: position 99,839 of record DATJFF010000013.1, on the reverse strand, counting down.
GGTGGCATCCCGAACAGTCAGTCGGCGGATTGACAGGTCGATCGCGGTCGAGCTGCGCCGCGAGCAGCCCGACATCCCGAGGCGGGGTCCACTTCATGTTGGTGACTTCCGAGACCGGTCGCCGGTTCGGACCCGGGTTGCGGTGGCAATCGAGGCACCAGCTCATACTGAGGGGCATCATCTGCGTGACCGTTTCCATCTCGTCGATGCGACCGTGGCACGTGACGCAGCCGACTCCTGCCGCCACGTGCGCGCGGTGCGTGAAATACGCGTAGTCGGGCAGCTTGTGGACCCGAATCCAGTGCATCGGCCGGCCGCTCTGGAAGCTGTCCCGAATCGGTGCCAGCACCGCGCTGTCCCGTTTCACGGTCTGATGGCAGTTCATGCAGGTCCGGGTGGGAGGGACGTTGGCGACGTTGGAAATCTCGACCGAGGCGTGACAGTAGCGGCAATCGAGACCAAGCTCGCCGACATGAAGGCGGTGGCTGTAGGGGACGGGCTGAACCGGACGGTAGCCCACGTCCGTGTACCACGGGGAAAAGTAGTACCAGACGCCCGCAATCGCGAGCACCGGACCGAGGCTACCGACGAGGGCAGCGACGATCGGGAGCTTGTTGAACCAAGGAGGGAAGATCTGTCCCAACGCTCAGGCCTCCCGCACGCAGGGAGATATTTGCCTGAGCCGCAAGTCCGCGATGGATCGGTGACGCCACATCTTCGCGCCCCCACAGGTCCGTAAGAATGAAGACCGATTTCCCGTCGACTGCGGGCGCATCTAACCACGAACGCGAACGAGGGTCAAGCATCCCGCCGAGCGACGGACGCCGTGCATCGGCGCCGCATGAAGCTAGACTCCGGATATGGCTCCGGTCGTCGTCCGCCCCGCTCCCGCCCCGACAGTTGCCGACAGCGTGCCTGTCTCGCGACCCGCCGGCCTCTGGCTCCTCACCATCGGCCTGTTGATCAGTCCGATCGTCCACCTGATGGCTCTCTGGCTCGATCGGCAGTGGCTCAACTTCGGCAGTCATCGATCGTGGGACGCGTTCGTCTATCTGCTGATTGCGCCGATCGTCGGGACGCTCATGCTGCGCCGCCACGAACGCGCGCGGTTTTCCGTCTACGTCTTCCTGTCCTGCGAAATCCTGCGCGCCGTGCGCATCCAATCGCTTCCGCTCGGCCTGCTCGCGCTGGCATCGATTCTCTACCTCCAACTGCCCGCGGCAAGGCGCTTCCACCCGTCGGTGGACCCACAACGCGTACTCGAGCGGATTCGGCTGCGGCGAAAAGAGCGCGCGGGCTGACGGCGACACCGCGAGGCAGGTCCGCGGTGGCGGAGGAGGACGGCAGGACTCAGGCGCGGCGAAATCGAGCCGGCGCGAACCCGCGCGTCGGCGCGCCGGTCATGCCCCGGACATCGCCTCGCCAGCGCGCGTGCCGCCAGGGCTGTACACCTGATGGCTTCGCAGGTAGAGCTGCCGGAGTCCCTTGAACTTGCGGCGGAACTCGGCCGGATCCTGCGCCAGTGTCTGACTGGTCATGCGCGGCAGGAACTCGCTCAACAGGCTTTCGAGCCGGACCGGATCTACCCAGTCGTGGAGGACGTACTGCAGCGCCGCCACGTAATCGGGCTCGTCACCCCGCGCGATCAGCCGCAGCACCACGCTGTAGGGATCGAAATGCCGGACTTCGAGGGCGGTCCCGGCATCCGCCTGTGCGATCGGCGCGGGCCGCGAGCGCTCCTCCCACCCCACCGGTAGCGGGATCACGTCGGCCGGAGACTCCCACACCACCCGGACCCCCAGCGCCCGGCCCGCCTCACAGACCGTCACGCCCAACGCCGCGCTGTCAGCACCCCCCGCCAGCTCCAGCGCCGGCAATCGATCACACCAGCCTTCGGCCAGGTGCGAGGTCCGGGAGACCAGGTACAGTCTGGCCGGGAGAGTGACCGCCTGCCGCACCGCGTCGATCAGCGAACCAAGCTCGGCGGGTCCCGCTTCCTTCACTTGTAGCGCCTCTTCGGGGTCTTGTCGTGTGCGCCGATCACCCAGAAGGTATAGGCATAGGGGAAGATCGTCTGCACGACGTGGAACGGCTCGTATTCGAAGAGCCGGCGCATCGCCCACGAGAACCGGTAACGCGGATCGTCCTTGTGGATGATCTCGACCGCGCAGTCCACCTGGAAGCTGACGAACACCGGCGAATCGCCGGTCCACAACACCGAAGCGACCGGCCGCTTGGTCAGGTTCCGGTAGGTCTCGCCTTCGAAGATTTCCAGCAGTCCGAGGCGGCGCCAATCGATATGCTCCGGATGCTTGTAGAACTCGCGGGCGGTCGCGATCCGCAGGGCCCGGGTCTCGTCGACGGCATGGGGCGGCAGCTTGACGATCTGATCGACGGCGTCCTCGACCAGCTTCACGTAGTGCTCGATGTACTCGTCCTTCGGCGTGAAGCCGACGCCCTTGTTCGCCAGGTTGGGGATGAGGCCTTCGTCGTTCATCGTGGCGACGACCGGCAGGTGCCCGGCGTTGAAAGCGATGTATTCGTCCTTCTCGATGGCGTCGTAGACGCGTCGCTTGTAGTCGAGTTGCCACTGGATGAAGGTTTGTGGCAACTCCTGGATCGCAAGCTCGCGAACGACGTCACCGTTCTCGACCAGGCGCGCCACTTCACCCACGATTTCCATCCGCTGTCCGACCCGCACATCTACATCGGCCATGCCAGCTCCTCGAGGGCGCGCCGGACTGGCCGGACTGCCGCCGCATGAATAACCGACCAGCGCCCAGGCGCCGGCCGGGAAACCGAGCGCCGATTATGACATCGGCGAGCGGCTCGTCAAGCGCGAAGGGATCTCGAGCGGTGCGTGGCAGGGTGCCACGCCGCGTCTGCTGGACCCTGGAGGCCCGGAGGACAGTGCCCTACTGCAGCGGCGGCAGCATCGGCATCATCCCGCGCGACGCGTAGTCCATGAAGGTCTCGCCGAGCAGGATGACCAGGAAGAACAGGCTCGTCACCACGACCAGCTTGGTGAGCCGGCTGCTGTATTTCACGTGCATGAAGAACAGGATCACGAGGGTGGACTTGATGACCGCAATCGCAAGCGCAACCGGGAAGTTGAGCACGCCCAGGTTCACGAAGGCCGCGAACACGGTCAGGCCGGTCAGGACCATCAAGGCCAAGAAGATTGCGTAGTAGACGCTCTTGGGTGAAACGTGTCCAGACATGACTAACCCCTCAACTCACGTGGGTGCGGCGACCATCTGCTCGCTGATGCGATGGCTCGGGAAAAACGAACAGGGTGCTGGGCTGATGGCATCTCAGGCAAAGTGCGTTGTGGGTCAATTGTGGCGCTCGACGAGATACAGCAGCGGGAACAGGAAGATCCAGACGAGGTCAACGAAGTGCCAGTAGAGTCCCGTGATCTCGACTGGCGTGTAGTAGCTCTCGCTGAAACTCCCCTTGGCCGCCATCCAGGTGATGACCAGCATGATGCCGATGCCGACGATCATGTGCAGGGCATGCAGCCCGGTCATGGTGAAGTAGAGGCTGAAGTAGATCTGGGTCAGCCGCTGGAGATCGGCGCTGCTGTGGGTCGTGCTGGCGTGAGCCGGCGCCGCCGGGGCCGCCTCGGCCGCGGCGTGCTCGCCGGCTGCGGCTCCGCCGGGTGCCGCATGCTCGCTCTCCCAGATGAAGTGTGCTCCCGGGACGTGGTGGTGCTCGAACTTGTCGGCGTACTCGATGACCTTCACGCCGAGGAAGACCGCGCCGAGAATCATCGTTGCGATCAGCCAGCGGACGACCGCTTTGCTCTCGTTGGTCTGCGCCGCCCGGACCGCGAGCGCCATCGTCAACGAGCTGCCGATCAGGACGGCGGTGTTGAGCGCGCCCAATTTGATGTCCAGGGTCCGGCTGGCCTCGGCGAACGCGTCGAAGTACCAGGTCCGGTAGAGAAAGTAGGCGAAGAACATCCCGCCGAAGAAGAGCACTTCCGTCAACAGGAAGACCCACATCCCCAGCGTGGAGGCCTCCTTCTGCTGCGCCATCGTGTCGAAATGGTGCTGCAGCCGAGGGTGGTGCACGGCGTGGCCGTGCGCCTCGGCGTGAACCTCGCCGTGCGCGACCGCTTCAGACAAGGTTCGCCTCCCGGGCAACGTGCGGCGTGTATTCGTACGGCTCGCCGTGCACGTGCGGCGGTTCCGTGAAGTTCTCGGTCGGCGGCGGCGAGGCCGTCTGCCACTCGATGCCCGACGCCACCCACGGGTTCGGGCCCGCCACCTTCCCGTACCAGAGCGACCAGATGAAATAGACAACCGGCAGGGCGTACCCGGCCGCCAGGACCGTCGCGCCTGCCGACGACATCACGTTCAGGACCTGGAACTCGTCCGGATAGGCGTGATACCGCCGCGGCATCCCGAGGTAGCCCAGGACGAACTGCGGCAGGAACGTGATGTTGAAGCCGATGAAGACCGTGATGGCCGACACCCGGGAGAGGAACTCGGAGTACATCCGGCCGGTCATCTTCGGCCACCAGAAGTGCAGGCCGCCCAGGTAGCCCATGATCGCGCCGCCGACCATGATGAAGTGAAAGTGCGCGACCACGAAATAGGTGTCGTGCAGGTGGATGTCGGTGCCCAGCGTCGCCAGAAACAGGCCGGTCAGGCCGCCGATCGCGAACAGCCCCATGAAGCCGTAGGCGTAGAGCATCGGCGTCTCGAACGAGATCGCACCCTTGTAGAGCGTGGCGGTCCAGTTGAACATCTTGACGGCGGAGGGGATCGCGACCGAGAAGCTGAGGAACGAAAACACCATCGCCGAGTAGGTCGAGATGCCGGCCACGAACATGTGGTGCGCCCAGACGATGAACCCGAACATCGCGATGGCCAGCGACGAGAAGGCGACGAAGCTGTAGCCGAAGATGATCTTTCGCGAGAACGTCGAGATCAGCTCGCTCTGCACGCCGAGCGCGGGCAGGATCATGATGTAGACGGCCGGGTGCGAGTAGAACCAGAACAGGTGCTGGAAGAGCACCGGGTCGCCGCCGCGGGTCGGGTCGAAGATGCCGAACCCGAAGGCGCGCTCGACGAAGACCAGCACCAGGGTGATCGCGACGACCGGCGTGCCGAGCACCTGAATCAGGCTCGTCGCGTAGTGCGCCCACACGAACAGCGGCAGCCGGAACCAGGTCAGCCCCGGCGCGCGCATCCGGTGAATCGTGACGATGAAGTTGAGCCCGGTCAGAATCGACGAGAAGCCGGCGATGAAGGCCCCGAGCGCCGTCGGGATCACGTTGCTGTTCGAGGAGAACGAGCTGAACGGCGTGTAGAAGGTCCAGCCGGTGTCGACGCCGCCGGAGAACAGCGCGTAGAAGAAGAAGATCGCACCGAGCCAGAAGATGTAGAGGCTGAGCAGGTTGATGCGCGGGAACGCCAGGTCCTTGGCCCCAATCATCAGCGGGATCAGGAAGTTGCCGAGCACCGCCGGCGTCGACGGGATGAGGAAGAAGAACACCATCACCACGCCGTGCATCGTGAAGAGCTTGTTGTAGGTGTCGGCGGTGACGAAGTCGCCCTGCGGCGTCGCCAGCTCGAGCCGGACGCCGACGGCAAAGAGGCCGCCGAGGAAGAACATCACCGAGATCGAGATCAGGTACATGACCGCGATCCGCTTGTGGTCCTTGGTCAGCAGCCACGACTTGAGGCCGTGGCCGTTGTTGACGTAGTGATGTTCGGGCAGTTTGAGCTTGTCCAGCATGGGTTACTTCTTCTCACCCGGCGAGGGTGGAGTCTTGGGCGCGGACGGCGCCGCCGCGGTGGTCGTGGCCGCCGGCGAGAGTGACTTCACGTACTCGACCAGCGCCACCAGGTTGTCCTCGTTGACCAGCCCCTGGAAGGCCGGCATCAGCGGCTGGAAGCCCTTCACGAGCTTGGCCTGCGAGTTGATGATCGACTCGCGGAGGTAGCCTTCGTCGACCGTCACGACCGATCCGTCGCTCAGCTCCACGGACTTCCCGACGATGTTCTGCAGCGACGGGCCGCGGCCCTTGCCGCTGTCGAGATGGCAGCTGACGCAGGCGAGATCGGTGAAGAGCCGCTCGCCGCGCTGGGCCAGCGTCCCCTCGGTCGTGGCGCCGGCCAGCCAGGCCTGGTAGGCGGCCGGCTCCATGACCACGACCTGTCCGATCATGCGCGAGTGGTTGGTGCCGCAGTACTCGGCGCAGAAGATGTGAAACGTCCCCGTCTGCGTCGCCTCGAACCACAGCTGGGTATAGCGCCCCGGGATCGCGTCGATCTTGGTGCGGAACGACGGGAAGTAGAGGCTGTGAATCACGTCCTCCGAGGTGATCGTCACCCGGATTGGCCGCCCGAGCGGAACGTGCAGCTCGTTGATCTCGCGCTGTCCCTCGAGGTGCTGGAACTTCCACATCCACTGCTTGCCGACGGCGTACAGCTGCATCGCCTCTTCGGGTGGCGTCCGCATCTGGAAGAAGGCGGTTGCGCCCCAGCCGAACATCACCATGGAGATCATCGTCGGGATGATGCTCCACAGCAGCTCGAGCGGCAGGTTGCCCTCGATGCGGGCGCCGACCTGACCATCGTGCCGGCGGCGGTAGAGGACGCCGAACACGATGACCGCGACGCAGACGGCGAGCGCGAACAAGGAGCTGGTTGCGACGATGAAGAGATAGAGAGCATCCACGTTCGCGGCGAACGTCGAGGCCTGCGCAGGAAAGAAGAATGAACCCATATGCTCAGTGCGCGGTGCGCTGCTCGCGAGCCAATGCCACGGCCACGAACCCGATCAACGCCAGCAGGGTCAGCGCCCCGCCCAGTTGGATGGCCTTCATCGCCACAAAGGAGTACGACCCGGACTTCGGATCGTAGTGATAGCAGTAGAGCAGGACCTGATCGACGATGCTGCCGATCCGGCCCGCCGACGATTCGATCAAGGCAAACCTCAGGTCGCGCGGCGCGTACTCGATGCCGAAGAAATAGCGCGACAGCCGGCCCTGCGGGGTCGCGACGACGAACCCGGACGCGTGCGCGAACTGCTGCGTCTGCTCGTCCCAGGCGTACTTGAACCCGGCCGCCTCGGTCAGCGCCTTCACCGAGGCCTCGCTGCCGGTCAGGAAGTGGAAGCCGCGCTCGGCGCCGGCGCGCTGGTAGCGGTCGACGTAGGACTTCTTCTTCGCGGCCGCCGCGATCGGGGTGTCTCGTGGATCGAAGCTGACCGCCACCAGCTCGAAATCACGCCCGGCCGTCTCGTTGAGCGGCACCAGCGCGCTCGTCACGCCATTGAGGACCTGCGAGCACAGCATCGGGCACTCGTAATAGACGAAGACGACGACGACCGGCTTCCGCGAGAAGTACTGCCCGAGCCGGACCTGTTGGCCGTCTTCGTCGACGAACGTGAGGTCGAGCGGCAGCTGATGGTCGAGCCGCTGCGCGAACTCGACGTTCTGCAGCTCCCCGGGCATCTGGTTCGACGGCACGCCAAGCTGCGGCCGGTAGCCGCCCTCCCCCTGGGCCGACACCACGGCCGACACGAGTGCCATCGCGCTGGCCAGCACCACCGATCTGCCGTTCATCAGATAGCTCACGACATCACCAGATGAATCACTCAATCAGCCAATCGCTACTCACCGATCAATCGTCAGTCCTCAATCATCGATGGACCCGCGGCCGGGTCAGCGCACCGCGGTTGTCCGGCCGCTGGAGCTGTCCTCCACGATCGTCGACGGGGCCGGCTTGCCGTCCGGCCGCGACGGCGCCTGCGTCTCCCGCGTCAGCTCCATCGCCCGCTCGATCGGGATGTGGACGAAGCCATTGGCCCGGTCCGCCCAGCCGTAGGTGCTCAGCCGTTCGTTCTGCCCCTGCTTCAGCAGATAAACGTCCTTGAACGGCTGGGTCTGCAGCCGTGGCGACGGCGGTTCCCGGTCCTGGCCGACCGCCAGCGGGAACTGCTGCGCGGCGACGTCTTCATTGCGCTTCATCCCTTCGAAGAAATAGAAGACACCGTAGACCAGGCCGAGCGACAACAACATGGCGACGAACAACCAGATCGCGAAGTGGTAGCCGATCGCGACGTCGACGTCGGTGTGCTCGTACTGCGCGCCGGGGGGCGTCGGTCCGTATTCGAGATCGTGGTCAGTGGACATGGTGCGTCAGCGCTTTCTCGAGGCCCGCGTCCTGGACGGGCAGCAGCGGCATGCTCTTCAGCCGCATGGCGTAGAGCGTGAAGAAGATTCCGCCCAGGGCAATCGGCAGCCCGATGTCGACGACCGAGAGGCTCAGCGTCTGGTTGAACTCCGGCGCCACCTGCCAGTAGTAATCGACGATCCGCATCAGGATCAGCCAGGCGGCGATGGCGCGGAGCCGGGTGATTCCGCGCTTGACGTCGCGCGAGAGCAGCAGCGAGTAGGGCACGATGAAGTGCAGGACGATCAGCACGATGGTGATGTATTGATATCCGCCCTGCGACCGCGCGATGTAGTGCGGAATCTCCTCTGACAGGTTCGCGGAGTAGACGATCAGGAACTGCGAAAACGACAGATACGCCCACAGCATCAGGAACGCGAAGAGCAGCTTCCCGAGATCGTGGAAATGGTTGGCGGTGAGCACGCGATCCATCGGCGCCGAGCCCATCAGGAACACCAGCACGTTGATCATCAACGCGAGCGCCGCCAGCCCCTGGCCGACCATGAAGAGCGGCCCCCACATCGTCGTGAACCAGTGCGGGTTGGTCGACATCAGCCAGTCGGTGACCGAGAAGTTCACGGTCAACGCATACGCGACGAGCCCGCCGCCGGAAAGCATCGACAGCTTACGGGTGAGGGACGGGTCGCCGGTCCGGTCCTGTTCCTTCGACCAGGTGAGGAGCAGCTGGCCGAGGCCGATCCAGATCGCGAAGTAGAACACCGCCCGCGCCAGGAAGAAGCCGGTGTTCAGATACGGCGCCTTGGCGGCAATCACCGGGTCGTTCAGCGCCCCCTCGTGCGTCCACTCGTAGAGGCTGTGCATCCCGAGGGCGATCGGGATAAACAGCACCGCCATCGCCGGAATCGTGCTCACCGCCGCCTCGAGCGGCCGGCGGATGACCACGCCCCAGGCGCCGCCGGACAGGTGCTGCACCATCAGCAGCGCCAGGCTGCCGAGTGCGACCCCGAGCCAGAACGTGTAGGCGATCAGGTACGCCTGGAAGAAGCGATCGAGCCCCGACAGGGCGAACCCGGCGCCGGTCAGCACCAGGCCCACGACCGCGGCAATGGTCGCCGTTCGCTGCAAGCCCGACACGCTCGCCGGCGGTTGAAAGGTTTCCGTCCTCATCCCGTTCTGCCTTCTGCCTTCTGCCTTGTGCTTTGACTCAGCGCCTGTCGGCCGGCGGAACGCCAGCGGCCGGTGGGGGATTCGCGCCTTCAGGCGCGTTCATCAGCGCCGGTTGCGCCTCCCGGGGCACTTCGGCCATGGTTGCGTGCTGGCTGAGTTGCAGCGCCCGCACGTAAGCGACGATCAGCCAGCGGTCACGCACCGGAACCTGCTCGGCGTAGCCCTGCATCGCGCCGAAGCCATTGGTGATGACGTCGTAGAAGTAGCCGACCTTTTCGTCGCGCAGCCGGTCCTGATGATACGACGCGGCGCGGCGCAGACCACGCTGGACGACCATGCCTTGCCCGTCGCCAAGCAGGCCGTGGCACGGTGAGCAGTAGATGTTGTAGCGCTCCCGGCCGCGAACCATGTCCTGGGCGCTGATCGGGAACGGGAACTCGCCGACCAGCTCGCCGTTCGAGCGGCCGGTATAGAGCGCCTCGTCCTGGCGCAGCCAGCCGCGGGCCACGGTACCAGTCGGCGGCGTCCGCGAGCCGCGGCCGTCGGCGAAGAACGCGTTGGCCTCGTAGGCTTCGATGCGAGGGGCGTCGTGCATGTCCTGGCGGCAGCCGGCCACAGCCGCCGCGGCGAACATCACCGCCAGCAAATCACGCCGCAACGTCATACACTCCCTTCGCGCCCTGCTCCCGCAGGAACCGGGTCGTCCCGAGGTGATCGAACTTCGGATCGTGGACCTCGATGACGAGGAAGAACTTGTCGGAGCTGGCCATCGAGAACCGATCGACGTTGAACACCGGGTGATACGGCTGCGGCAGCCCGTTCAGTGCGAACATCCCAATCGCCGCGGTCAGCGACGCGAAGAGGATGGTCAACTCGTAGCTGGGCACGATGAACGCGGTCCAGGTCGCGTAGGGACGACCGCCGATGTTCATCGGGTACTCGAGCGCCGCGGCCCAGTACTGGAGCGCGAACCCGGTCGCCATCCCCGACAGTCCTCCCATCAGGACGAGCGAGCTCAGCTTCGTCCGCTCCACGTGGATGATGTCGTTCAGCTCCTCGATCGGGAACGGCGTGTAGGCCTCGAGCTTCGTGAAGCCGGCCGACACCGCGCGCTTCGACGCGTCGACCAGCGCCTGCACCGAGTCGAACTCGGCCATCACTCCGAAAAGCGGGCTCTCGTGTTCAGCAGCGTGTGCCATATCAGTGACCATGCTCGGACTTGACCTTGGCCTGCGGCAGCAGCGTCCGGACCTCGAACATCGAAATCATCGGCACGAAGCGCATGAACAGGAAGAACAGGGTCAGGAACAGCCCGATGGTGCCGAAGAACGTCAGGAAGTCCCACCGCGTCGGGTAATACATGCCCCAGCTCGAGGGCAGGAAGTCGCGGTGGAGCGAGGTGACGATGATCACGAACCGCTCGAGCCACATCCCGACGCTGACGAACAGGGACAGCACGAACAGCAGCTTGGTGTTGTGGCGCACCGACTGGAACCAGAGCAGCTGAATCATCACGACGTTGATGCCGATCAGCATCCAGTACGACCAGGCGTAGGGGCCGGTCATCCGGTTCCAGATCATGAAGCGTTCGTACTGGTTGGCGCTGTACCACCCGAAGAACGCCTCCATCGTGTAGCCGTAGGCGACCATCAGCCCCGTCGCCAGCATGACCTTGGCCATGTTGTCGATGTGCCGCATGGTGATGAAGTCCTCGAGCTTGTAGGCGACCCGGAGCGGGATGGCCAGCGACAGCACCATCGCGAAGCCGGCGTAGATGGCCCCAGCGACGAAATAGGGCGGGAAGATCGTGGCGTGCCAGCCGGGCAGCACCGACACTGCGAAGTCGAAGCTCACGACGCTGTGCACCGACAGGACGAGGGGTGTCGAGAGGCCCGAGAGCAGGAGCGTGGCCACCTCGTAGCGGTGCCAGTGGCGCGACGAGCCGCGCCAGCCCAGAGCCAGGAAACCGAAGACCTTCTGCTTGACACCCGACACCGCGCGGTCGCGCAAGGTGGCCAGATCGGGCACGAGGCCGACGTACCAGAACACGACCGAGACCGTCGCGTAGGTCGACACCGCGAAGACGTCCCAGATCAGCGGGCTGCGGAACTGCGGCCACAGGCCCATCGTGTTCGGATAGGGGAACAACCAATAGGCCGCCAGCCAGGGGCGGCCAGTGTGGAACAGCGGGAAGATCGCCGCGCAGGCCACCGCGAAGAGCGTCATCGCCTCGGCGAAACGGCTGATCGACATCCGCCACTGCTGCCTGAAGAGGAGCAGGATCGCCGAGATCAGCGTGCCGGCGTGGCCGATGCCGATCCACCAGACGAAGTTGATGATGTCGAAGGCCCAGCCGACCGGGACGTTGTTGCCCCAGATCCCGACTCCGACCAGCACCAGCTTGCCGAGGGCCAGTTGCAGACCCATCAACCCCGCGAACGCGAGCAGGAACCCGAACACCCAGCCAAGCGGCGTCCGCTTGGCGAGCGGGATCTGGGCAACCGCTTCGGTAACGGTCTCGAAATCGTGCCCCGGCGCGACGATCGGTTCGATGACGGCCGTGGCCGTCGACTGCGCGTGGACGTTGTTCGCCATCAGTGTTCGCTCGCCGTTTCGTGCTCAGCCGTCGCGTGATGCCCGCCGACCGTCGGGTTCGACGGCAGCGCCGCGTTCGGGTTGCGGACCACCGCGAGGTAGGTCGTGCGCGGGTTGGTGTTCAGGTCGGCCAGCACCGAGTAGTTCAGCGGGCTCTGCTTCAGCGTCGCGACCCTGCTGTTCGGATCGTTGAGATCGCCGAAGACGATCGCCTCGGCCGGGCACACGGCCTGGCAGGCGGTCAGGATCTCGCCGTCGTTGATCCGGCGCTCCTCACGCTTGGCCTGAATGCGCGCGGCGTTGATCCGCTGCACGCAGTAGGTGCACTTCTCCATGACGCCGCGGCTGCGGACCGTCACGTCGGGGTTGCGCTGCAACTTGAACTGCGGCGTGTTCCAGTCCTGGTAGAGGAGGAAGTTGAAGCGCCGCACCTTGTAGGGGCAGTTGTTCGAGCAGTAACGGGTCCCGACGCAGCGGTTGTAGACCATGTCGTTCAGGCCTTCGTCGCTGTGCGTCGTCGCCGCCACCGGGCACACCACCTCGCAGGGCGCGTTCTCGCACTGCTGGCACGGCATCGGCTGGAAGTAGGTGTCGGGGTTGTCGAGATCGCCGGCGTAGTAGCGATCGACCCGCAGCCAGTGCATCTCGCGGTTGCGCGAGACCTGCTCCTTGCCGACCACCGGGATGTTGTTCTCGGCGACGCAGGCGACCATGCAGGCGCCGCAACCGGTGCAGGCGTTCATGTCGATCGCCATGCCCCACTTGTAGCCGTTGTACTCGTAGGCGGGCATCAGCGTGATGCCCTTGTCGAGCTTGAGGTGCTCCATCCCGTGCGCGAACGCCGGGTTCTTCCGGAACTCTTCCAGCGGCGCGGACCGCACCGCGTTGCGATCCTCGATCGACCAGTGATCCTGCGTGCTCACCAGCTGGTACGCGTCGCCGGTCGAAGAGGTCTCGGCTGCGCCGAAATGCGGCGCGGTGGAGCTGCGCAACTGGTACCCGTCGAAGCCAGTGCCGTTGCCCAGACGTCCGGCCCGCTTCCGGCCGTAGCCGACCGGGATCGTCACCGAATCGGCCGCGTGGCCGGGCGAGATCCACGCCGGAATGCGCAGCGAAAGGGTCCCCTGCTGGACCCTCAGGATGTCACCGTTGCGGACCCCCAGCTTCTCTGCCGTCTTCGGGGCGATCAGCGCCGCGTTGTCCCACGTCAGCTTCGTCGTCGGCTTGGGCATTTCCTGCAGCCAGCCGTTGTTGGCAAAGCGCCCGTCGTAGATCGTGGCGTCGCGACGGAAATTCACTTCCATCGCCGCAGCCGCGGCCGGCGCGCCGAGCTTCGCCGCGAGATCGCCCGCCAGGGTGACGGCGGCGGGGCGGAACGCCGTACCGGGAACGACGCCGTCGTGCAGCCAGCCGCGCCAGGCTCGTTCGAACGCCGCCGGATCGGTGCTGCCCTGCGGCTGCCGCGTCCAGAACTCGCGGACGCTGTCGTAACCGGCCTTGTCGGGGGTGTCCGACAGCGTCGACACCACCTCGTGCGGCGACTTGCCGGAGTACATCGGCTGAATGAGCGGCTGGACGATCGAAACGGTTCCGTCGATCGTCCGCGCGTCGCTCCAGTGCTCCAGGTAGTGCGTGCCCGGCACGTGCCAGTGGCAGAGGGTCGCCGTCTCGTCGAGGAACAGCCCGGTGTGGGCCCGCATCGTGACCTTGGCCATCGCGTCGGCGAACTTGAAGTCGGCAGGCGCGGTGAGGACCGGGTTCGATTCGCCGACGATGAGCAGCATCTGGACGCGGCCGGCGTCCATGTCGGACACGAGCGCCTTGAGGTCGGCAATCTGGTCGCTGACCACGGCCTCGGGCGTCGCCGTGTAGGTGACCGTCTGCCCGTTGTTGCCGAGCGCCTCGTTCATGGCGTGGGCCAGTGCGTGCACGCTCGCCGGCTGCGCGTCGCCGGCGATCACGATCGAGCGCCCGCGCGCCGCCGCTAGATCTTTGGCGATCGCATCGACGGCCGCGCTGGTCTCGCCCGGGGCGTTTCCGTTGACCCCGCTGACCCCGACCCGCGAGGCCAGCGCCCGCGCGAACGCGTCGATCTCACCCGCCTTCAGCGGCAGGCGATGATCGGCCTTGCCGCCGGTGAGCGAATGCACCGTCTCGACGACGTAGAGGCGGTTCAGAGTCGGTTCGGTCTGGGACGCAATCCGGCGGCGCGACGTGAACTGGCGAATCGCTCGCAGGTTTGCCGGCCCCTCCGATGACAGGAAGTCGGCGTCGAGCGAGACGACGATGTCTGCCCTGGTAAAGTCGTACTGCGGCTCGACGTCACGGCCGAACGCAAGCCGAGCGCCGGCCCGGGCGTTATCGCGCGGCAGCGCTTCCCACTGGATCCACTTCGCTTCCGGGTACGCCGCCAGCGTCTGCTGGATCTGCGCCGCGAGGGTCGGTGATGCCACTGTTTCGGTCACGATCCGCAGGCCCGCGCCCTTCGAGGCTCCCTGGCCCTGCAGCGCCGACTTCATCGCGGTGACGAAGGCGCTCCACGGCCGGATCACGCCGAGCTGCACGATCGACTGCGAGCGATCGGGATCGTAAAGAGTCAGGATCGAGCCCTGCGCGAACAGATCGGTAGCACCGAGGCTGCCGGGATGATCCGGATTGCCTTCGATCTTCGTCGGCCGTCCTTCGTGGCTCTCGACCAGGAGACCCGTGGCCACGCCGCCGAGCGTCATCGCCGTGGCGAAGAAGAGCGGCTTGCCGGGAATCTCCTCTTCGGGCTGGCGCACGTAGGGGACGATGAGCTCGGTGGGCTGCACGGTGCAGGCGGTCGCTCCGGCGAGCGCCATCGACGCGCTCATCAACTTGAGGAACGAACGCCGCCCGACCGGATCGGTCCACTCCGAGGCGTTGGCCGGGAACTCGCGGTGCAGGAACTCCTGGAATTCGGGAGTTTCGGCGACCGATTCGAGGCTCCGCCAGTACTGCGGTCCGCCAGCCTGCTGCAGCCGCTCGCGGATCGCCTTGATGTCCAGGGACTCTTCGCTCATGTCGTCTTTCGTGCCGCTCGTCCGCGTACTCACTAGCGGTGGCACACCGAGCAGCTGGTCATGTGCTCGACGCTGCCGATGGTGATGGTGTCGTTGCCGACGTGGTAGACGCGCGAACCGTCAGCCGCCACGGTCGGTGGCGGCGTCGCCGCGCCGGGCGCGTATCCCATCATCGTGATCTGGTCGCGAGGGCGGAGGTTCTGCGACGGATCGCGATGGCAGCCGAGGCACCACTCCATCTGCAGCGACGACTTCTGCAGGATCAAGGGCATGCGATCGACGCGCCCGTGGCACGTCTCACAGCCGACGCCCTGCGTCACGTGGATGCTGTGGTTGAAGTAGACGAAGTCCGGCAGGTCGTGGACCCGAATCCACTGGAGCGGCCGGTCCTCGCGGAAGCTGGCCCGGACCGGCTCCAGATAGGGGCTGGTCGACCAGATCTGCGAGTGGCAGTTGATGCACGTCTTGGTCGGCGGGATGCCGGCTGACGGTGAGACCTCAACCGACGTGTGGCAATAGCGACAGTCGATGCCGATGCCGCCGGCATGGTGCTGGTGGCTGAACTGCACCGGCTGCTCGATGAACTGGTTGGCGGTGGTCACGAAATCGGACCGCTGCAGCGTGAGGATCATCCAGCCCAGCCCGAATACGAGGAATAGGAGCGCGAAGATGCTGCCGCGAGACCAGTAGTTTGCGCTTTTCGGGAATACCTGCATGTCCCCTACACACTCCCGATGTCAGGAATCCGCGGCACGATTGCCTGCCGCGTCACAAAACCGCAGCACTGTATCTCGGTTTCCGGCCATGGGGGCAATTTGTGAAAACTTTCGCAAGCGAGTTTTATCACAGAGCCGCCGACCCGTTCAAGGAACGGGACCGCCGGCACTTACGTCTCATTCTGGTTCCCCCGAGCGGCCTCACCAGCACTTCGGTACAAGCGAAACGATATGTGTGGTTTGGCAAATACCCAAACGTCTAAAGGTTGGGGTTAGACGTGGTGATGGGTTCGGGATCGGCCGATTGCGGCATCGGAATCCGCGGATCCGATCGGCGCGTTCGCCTGCCGCGGCGTACCGCCGAACCGCGTGCGGAATTCGCGCAGAAGACAGCCCCGACGCGAACGGTCCGAGCGATGGGGGAATGCATGGCGACCATCCTCCGAGTACGGCAACCGGCGATGACAGGCCCACGGGCTTGACAACGGTATCCTCCTGGCGCATAAGAGGAATGCCGCACGCGCATGCGAACGGCGCCGGGCGCTTCCCCTCGTTGTCGCTCGGGTTCCCGGACCATGGGTCCTGGGTCGCCGGACCCGGGATCCGGGTCTGGGATTCGAGCCTCGGTTCAGGTTGGCGGCTTCCGGCCCGTGTTCCTGCTTCGAGATCCTGGCTTACGGCTCCTCTTCTTTTGCTAGAGTCTCCGGCTAAGCGGATCTCTCGAAGTTCCTCTCACGACGCCGACCCGAACGCGATCAGGAACATCCAGATCAACGGCGTCTTCGTCCCCGAACGGACGGTCTATCCGAAAGGTGATACCTCGTGAGCGATCGCAAGTACCGACAACGCGGCTACCAGGATGACGGCCGGGAACGAGGCCCGCGTCCGGCTCTACCCAGCCAGAGGCCCGAGCGTGAGCCCGGAGCGCCGGCCGGTGCGCGGCGCATCTCATCGGAAGGCGCGAAGAACCCACGGATGATGGGCTATCGCGAGCTGGCCCGCTGCGCGCGCTGCGGCACGATCGTCGACGCCCAAATCCTGCCGCTCAGCGCCTGCCCCAAGTGCCAGCAGCAGCTGCGATCCTGCGTGCAGTGCACGAACTTCGATCCGTCGGCGCGCTTCGAGTGCGCGCGGCCCGTGCCGGCGCGGCTGTCGCCGAAGGACGCCGCAAATGAGTGCACGTTGTTCGAGGTCCGCACGAGTTGGGAGCGTGAAACCACCGCCGCCGCACCACCGCCAGCCGCCGGATCCAGCCAGCCATCCAGCGCCTCGTCCTCGAGCGCACGAAAGGCGTTCGACGACCTGTTCAAGATCTGAGGGTTCGCGAGGTTCCGCGAGGCGAACCTATAATTGAGTAATGGGCCTTCTTTCTGCCTCGGATGAGGCTGTCCTCCGGCAGCATCTCGCCGCCATCGATACCCCCGTTTCCCTGCTCCTGTTCACCCAGACCATTGGCGGTTCCGAGAGCGGTCCGGTTGCCAAGCAGATCCTCGATGAGATCGCCGCGCTCAACGACAAGATCACCATCGTCGAGAAGAACTTCGTGCTCGATACCGAGGATCGGGCGGCGTACGGGGTCGAGCGCGAGCCGGCGATCGTCGTATTGCGCAACGGTGAGGACACGCGGATGCGCTTCCTCGGCGCTCCGACGGGCTACGAGTTCGTGCCGCTCGTGGAGGCCGTCCTCCTCGCTGGCACCGGCAAGGTAGACCTCGAGCCCGAGTCGGAGCAGAAGCTCGCGGCGGTCACGACCCCCACCAACATCAAGGTCTTCTCGACGCCGACTTGACCGCACTGTCCGAGGGCGGTCGTCCTCGCGCACAAGATGGCGTTCAGCAACCCGAACATCACCGCCACGTCGATCGAAGCCACCGAGTTCATGGACCTGTCGCGTAGGTTCCGGGTGACCGGCGTTCCGAAAACGGTTGTCAACGACAGCATCGAGATCGTCGGCGCGCTGCCCGAGCCTGACTTCATCGAGATGGCGCTGCAGCCACCCGACGGCCCGAAGGGGTAACACGAAGAGCACGAAGGACACGAAGCCCGTTAACAACGCAAGGCGGCAGAGATTCTGCGTTAGGCTTTCGTCTATGCACAGGCTGCCCGGGTTCTTCTTCGTGTTCTTCGTGACTTTCGTGTCCGTCGTGTTCCCCGTTACCGCAGGGGCGCAGGGCAAGAAGGTCTACATCTCCGTCGATCTGGAAGGGATCTCCGGCGTCAACGGTGATGACCAGACCAGCGCGGGGGGTGCGGAGTACGGACGTGCGAGAAAGCTGATGGCGGAGGATTCGAACGCCGCCATTCGCGGTGCGTTCGCAGGCGGCGCGACCGACGTCCTGGTGAACGACTCCCATGGTGGACAGCGCAACCTTCTGCCCGAGGATCTGGATCCACGCGCGCGCCTCATCAGCCACAGCTTCAAGCGTTACGGAATGATGGAGGGCCTCGACGAAACCTTCGACGCGATCGTCTTCGTCGGCTACCACGCCAAGGCGGATTCGCCGCGCGGCCTCTTCGCCCACACTGGATCCGGCGTCGTCCGCGATCTGGAGGTCAACGGCCGATCGGTCGGTGAAGGCGGAATGAACGCGGCCCTCGCTGCCTGGTACGGCGTGCCGGTCGTCGCGGTGAGTGGTGATGACACCGCGGTCGAGGAAGTGAAAGGTGTTGTGCCCGGGATCCGCGGGATCGTCGTGAAACGCGCGATCAACGTGCGCGCGGTCGAACTCCGGCCCCTGGGTGAGGCGAGGCGCGACATCGAAGCCGGCGTCAAGGAAGCAGTCCAGGGCGCGAAGAAGTCGGCGCCGCAGCGAGGCGGCAGCTATCAGGTCCGGATGCAATTCCGCAACTTCACCATTCCTGAAGTCGCTTCGGCATTCAGCGAGATGACCCAGGTAGCGCCGGACACGTTGCAATTCAGCCGTCCGACGATGCCCGAAGCGTACCGGCTGATTCGCGTGCTCTATCGGTTCATCAATACCGACTGACTCACTCCCGCAGCCGGGCCTCGCGGATCGGTTCGAGCATCGCCGGATCGATGAGCGCATCGGCTCGCGTCACGGTGCCGGCCTCCGTTGCACCGACCGATACACGGACGACTACGTCCACCGGCGATCTGGTTCCGCGCAGCTGCCCTGAAAGCCAGAGTGGCACGACGCAGGCTTCGGCCTGGCCGCTGTCTTCGACTTCGCCAATCTCCACCCGTGCATCGGGAATCGCGTGCTGGAGCGCCTTGATGGCGAACCGGTAACCAGCCGGCCCGCGGGCGATCATCAGGACCAGCGGATCCGACGGCGATCGTCCCAGCATCGCTTCAAACGGGGTGCCGTTCAGGAGAAACTGCGTTTGACGGTCGAACAAACCATCCGGCAAGTCGAGGCTCTTGCGATTGAACAGGGCCACCAGATCGGTGACGTGAGCTATCAGGGTCGCATTGGCAGCCATCCGCGGCCCTCCTCCAGCAGGAACCGGGTCTCCTCCGGGACATCCCAACCCTGAATCGCCGGGAACGTGGGATCGCCGGGCAAGGTGAGCAGGCGCCTTGATCCGTCGTGGATCAGAATCGGTTCGATCCGCACGACTGGCGTCGTGCCGGCCCAGTCGAGCGTGGCGGGAATCGTTGCATGCTGTTCGAGACGCCGCAGCGTCGTCCAGGTGGGTGGCGGCAGCATGATCTCGCCGCGCCGGCATCGATCGATCGCCGCGGACGGATGCAGCCACGCGAGCTCCGTCATCTCGCCTTCATCGTGCCGAGCCTCCTGGCCTTCCGGCATCACCGTCAGAAAGAAGCGGGTGTCGTAGCGGCGAGTCTCGTTCGACGGCGTGACCCAGTGCGCAAACGGAACGAGCGCGTCGGCACCCACGGTTACGGCAGCTTCCTCCGACAGCTCGCGGACTGCCGCCTGCCGATAAGGAATCTCCGCCTCCGCGCTCAGGTCTGGGAATCGCGACGGCCGCTCGAGAAACGCAAAGCGGGAACCAGCGATGTGATCCGCCGGATCGACGCGACCGCCTGGAAACACGAAGGCACCGGCCATGAACGCCACCCGATCGTTGCGGCGAACGAGCAACACCTCGTAGCTGCTGGCAGCCGGCCGGAGCACGACGACGGTGGAGGCAGGACGAGGATCGGATGGATTGCTCATACAGGTCGCGGTGATTGGCGTTCGAGCAGAGCGACCGCCTCGATGTGCTCGGTGTGCGGAAACATGTCCACGCCGCGAATTCCGGCCAACCGGAATCCACCCTGGTGGAAGCGCCGCTGCTCGGTCGCGAGCTTCTCCGGGTTGCAGGACACGTAGACAATCCGTTCCGTGCCCAGCGCGCAGACCCGATCGACGACGGTATCCGGACAGCCCTGACGAGGCGGATCGATGACGACGACGTCGAATTGCTCGCGGCCGATCCGGGACAGCGCGTCTTCGACGCGACGCGGAACGAGCCTGACCTGTTCCGTTGGAATCCTGTTGAGCCGCCGGTTGGCGTCGGCGTCCTTCATCGCCTGATGATTGTCCTCGATCGCCGTGACGCGCGCGCCGGCGCGGGCCAGCGGCAGCGCGAACAGCCCGCTCCCGCTGTAGAGATCGAGCACCCGCGACGCGCCCGACGCGTGGTCGAGCACGAGTTCCAGGAGCGACCGGGCTGCTCGGACGTTGGTCTGGAAGAAGGCCGTCGGTGAGATCAGGAAACTCGTTCCTGCCATCTCTTCGCGGACGTGGCTGCGGCCGGACAGGCGAATCGTCTCCCGTCCCACCATGTAGGGATCGTCTCGATCGTGAAGGTTGAGGAAGAACCCGTCCGGCGCCGCTGGTCCCTCGAGGAACGCGCGCACTGGCGTCCTCAATGCCTTGTGATTGGCTGCGACCACCAGCATCACCACGGCTTCCCGCTCATCATCAGTAGTGCGGATGAGGACGTGCTTGAGCACGCCTGGCGGGATGCGCGCCGCGGCGAAGCGATCGCGCAGCGCGAACGCCAGCTGGTTGCCGCGGTCGGAGTGAACCGGGCACTCCTCGACCGGGATCACCTGTCGCGAAGCGGACCGGTAGTGACCCATCACCAGCCCGCCGCGGCCGCTCGCGAAGACAAACGCCACCTTGTGGCGGAACCGGCTTTGGAGTGGCGACGCGACGATCGGCGCCGTCGCCGCGCCGGGAAACCACGCCTCGAGCCGTGCCTGCTTGCGTTTCAACTGTTCCGCGTAAGACACGCCCGGCAGGCTGCAACCACCGCACACGCCGAAGTGGCGGCAGATCATCAGAAGGCTTCGGGCTCCAGGCTTCGGGCGTCAGGCTTGACAGACGTCAACGAACACCGAGCAGTTCCACTTCGAACAGCAGCGTGGCGTTTGGCGGGATGACACCGCCGGCGCCGCGCGCGCCGTAGCCCATCTCGGGCGGAATGGTCAGCGTGCGCTTGCCGCCGACTTTCATTCCCTTTACGCCTTCGTCCCAGCCGCGGATCACTTCGCCGGCGCCGAGCGCGAACTCGAACGGCTCGTTGCGGTCGCGAGAGCTGTCGAACTTCGTGCCTTTGTGATCGGCGGCGTTGGCGTCGTAGAGCCAGCCGGTGTAGTGCACCGTTACCCGCTGCCCGGCCGCGGCGTCGGCGCCGCTCCCGGTGGAGGTGTCGGTCGTCTGTAGTGATTGGCTTGCCATGGGTGCATTGCCTCCGCACGCCGCAAGCAGGATTGTCAGGAGCGCGCTGGTGAATAGTTTCATGTCGGCGAATCTGATGATCTGTTGATGTGGGGATCTGGTGATCAATCTGGCGATGTAGTGATCTGGAGATCTATCTTGTGATCTTTCGCGTCGCGCTGCGGGATTCGTGCCGAGAGCGCCGAGCCTGCCAGGCGCTCGAAGCCTGAAGCCCTCTCCCTCCAACCCTCTCGCCGGGATTCGTGCCGAGAGCGCCGAGCCCGCGAGGCGCTCAAAGCCTGAAGCCCTCTCCCTCCAGGCACTCGCGCGGAGCGCGAGTGGCGGAGGGAGAGGGATTCGAACCCCCGGTACGGTTTCCCGCACAGTGGTTTTCAAGACCACCGCCATCGACCGCTCGGCCATCCCTCCGCAGAAAGCAGTTTACCGTTGTCGGTTCCCGAGGCTTCGCCTCCTTCTCACTTCTCACTTCTCTCTTCTCACTTCGGCTCGATCACCTCGCGGCCGCCCATGAACGGGCGCAGGGCTTCCGGAATCACGACCGACCCGTCCTTCTGCTGGTAGTTCTCGAGCACCGCGATCAAGGTTCGCCCGACCGCCAGGCCCGATCCGTTGAGCGTGTGGACGAACTCCGCCTTCCCGGTTCCATTCGGACGGAACTTGATGTTGGCCCGCCGCGCCTGGAAGCCTTCGCAGTTCGAGCACGAAGAGATCTCGCGATACGTGTTCTGGCTCGGCAGCCAGACCTCGATGTCGTAGGTCTTCGCCGACGAGAACCCCATGTCGCCGGTACACAACACCACTGTGCGATACGGCAGGCCGAGTGTCTGCAGCACCTGCTCCGCGTTGGCGGTGAGCGCCTCGAGCTCGTCGTACGACTGCTCGGGCGTCGTGAACTTTACGAGCTCGACCTTGTCGAACTGGTGCTGGCGGATCAGGCCGCGCACATCGGCGCCGTGCGAGCCCGCCTCGCTTCGAAAGCACGGCGTGTAGGCGGTGTACTTCAGCGGCAGGAGCCGTCCGTCCAGGATCTCGCCGCGATACAGATTCGTTACCGGGACCTCGGCTGTCGGGATGAGGTACAGATCCCAGTCGCCTCCGATCTTGAACAGGTCCGCCTCGAACTTCGGCAGCTGCCCTGTTCCGTACAGCGTCGAGCCCGACACGAGGAACGGCGGCTGCACCTCCGTGTAGCCGTGCCTGCTGGTGTGCAGGTGCAGCATGTAGTTGATGAGCGCGCGCTCCAGTTGCGCGCCGGCTCCCATCAGCACCGCGAACCGCGCGCCCGAGATCTTCGTCGCCCGCTCGAAATCGATGATGCCGAGTTGGGGTCCGAGATCCCAGTGCGCCAGCGGCTCGAAGTCGAACGCGCGCGGCTCGCCCCAGGTCCGGACGACCTGATTGTCGGCCGAGGAGTCTCCCACCGGCACGCTCTTGTGCGGAACGTTCGGCAACACCTCGAGCAGCTTCATGCGCTGCCGCTCGGTGCCGTCGAGCTCCATTTCGAGCTGCTTGATCTTCTGCGCCCGCTGCTTGTTCGCCTCGAAGATGTGCGACGCGTCTTCGCCGCGCCGCTTGACCCGCGCGACCTCGTCGCTGGCGGTGTTCTGCTCGCGCTTGAGCCCTTCGAGCTGTGGAATCACGCGGCGGCGCTGCACCTCGAGTGTCGCCAGCTGTTCCAGCTCCGCCGAGGCGTTAAGTCCCCTCGACAACAGGCCCTGCCGAACTTCGTCGAGCCGCTCGCGTACGAATGCTGGATCAAGCATGTTGACCGTGGATTATTCTAGTGCGGATGCCTGTCCCGGTTCGTAAGGCCGTGTTTCCCGCAGCCGGCCTCGGCACCCGCTTCCTTCCCGCGACCAAGGCTCAACCGAAGGAGATGCTACCGCTCGTCGACAAGCCGACGATTCAGTACGGCGTCGAGGAGGCCGTCGCCGCCGGCATCTCGAACATCATTCTCGTCACCGGACGAGGCAAGAACGCGATCGAGGACCATTTCGATGTATCGGCCGAGCTCGAGGCCTTTCTCGAAAGCCGCGGCAAGTTCGAGCAGCTCGAAGAGGTGCGCAGCATCTCGCGGATGATCAGCGTCTCGTACGTGCGCCAGGGGGAGCCGCTCGGCCTCGGCCACGCCGTCCTCGTCACCGAGAGCGTCGTCGCCGGGGAACCGTTCGCGGTGGTCCTGGCTGACGACGTGATCGACGCCGATCCGGGCGGCCTGCAGCAGATGCTCGAGGTCTACAACCGGACCGACTCTCCGGTAATTGCCGTCGAGCGTGTTCCGGACGAGCAGGTATCGAGCTACGGCATTCTGGACGTCGAGCCGGCCCCTGAGGTCGGGCCGCGCGCCTACCGCATCAGGGACATGGTGGAGAAGCCGCCACGCGCCGAGGCGCCATCCAATCTCGCGATCATCGGTCGCTACATCCTCACGCCCGATATCTTCCCCGCGCTTCGCGAGACCGATCGCGACAAGTCCGGCGAAATCCAGCTGACCAACGGCATGAAGCGGCTGCTCGGGAAGCGCCCGATGTACGCCTACGAGATCGATGGCGTCCGCCACGACACCGGCAACAAGCTCGGCTTCCTGAAAGCCGTTGTCTACTTCGGGCTCAAGCGGCCGGATCTCGCAGGTCCGTTCCGCGAGTATCTCGAATCGCTCAATCTGAATTTGATGACGCGGTAGTCTTCGGCTCCGGCTTGGTCTCGGCTTTTGCCGGACTGGCCTCGCTCGACGAAGTGCTTGTGTCGCTCTTGTCGCCCTTGTCGCCTTTGTCGTTCTTGCCGGCACCGGCTGCCGCCGAATCGCTCTTGCCGGAGCGCGCGTAATCGGTGACGTACCAGCCCGACCCCTTGAACTGAATTGCCGGTGAGGACAGGAGCTTCGCGACGGCTCCACCGCACTTTGGACACACCTCGATTGGCGCATCCGAGAACTTCTGGATGACCTCGAAGCGGTGGCCGCACGCCTCGCACTGGTATTCGTAGAGAGGCATTCTCGCTTTACTCCAGGACGTCGCCCGTGACGTGGTCGAGCATCAACCGGCGCAGCGACGGGAACGGCGCCGACCCGTGCGACAGGAACGCGTCGTGGAACGCCCGCAGGCTAGGCTTGCCGCGCTGCTCTTCCTGCCAGTCGCGCCGGAGCTTGAGCAGCATCAGCTTGCCGGCCGAGTAGACCAGATATGTCGGATCGAACGTGCCGCGCTCGGCTTCCCGGCGCGCGCTCGCTTCCTCGAGGAACGCTTCCTCGCGGAAGAAGCGGACGCCCTGCTCCACCGACCAGTCGTCGGTATGCAGCCGGATGCCGACCACGAAACGCGCCAGCCGCACCAGCGCCTCACCGAGTTGACCGAGTTTCAAAGCGTTGTCACCGCGGCCGAAGCCGGCCTCGAGCATCATCTGCTCGCAGTAGTGGGCCCAGCCTTCGACATACGACGCAGGGGCGAAGAGTGTCGAGCGCCGTACCTTCGAGGCCACCTTCCGCAGGTGCTGGTAGTGGAGGTAGTGGCCGGGATACACCTCGTGCATCGAGATGGTCCAGAGCGTCGGCGTGTTGAAGTCCCGCAGGTGCTCAATCTGGCGCTGCTCCGGCCAGGACGGGTCGGCGTCGGTCAGGTAGTACATCGCGCGCGACGCGCGAGTCTCGTACGGACCCGGCGTCCACATGCTCGCGAACGACCAGCGGAAGAACTCCGGCGTGGTCGCGACGCTCACGTCGTCCCCCTCGGGCAACCCGACGACTGCGGTCCGGGTCAGGAACGTCCGCAGCTCGTCCAGCTGTTCGCGCGCGGTGGCGATCAGCGTGCCGGGCGCCGGGTGTTTCTCTTTCGTCTTCCGCCACGCCTCGATCGGATCGCCGCCGTTCAGCCGTCCCGCAACGCTGCGGAACTCCTCCTGCGTCGCATGAAGCTCGCGCATCGCGATCGACAGGAGCCGGTCCACCGGCAGTTGAATCCCCTCCTCCAGCCGCAGCTTCTGCTCGAAGCGATCGAGGCCGACTCTGAACGACCCCTTCGCACGCGGGCGGAGGTCGTTCTCCAGGTAGTCGACGTAGGCCTCGGCGGCGTGAACGGCCTCGGTCGAAGCATCGGCAAGGTCCGCCAGGAGATGGAGGTCGTCGACCGAAGAGAACGCCCGCGGCAGGTCGGTGTCGATGAAGGAGCGGACTCCCCGCCACGTGTCCAGTCCCACCTTGACGAAGATCGCCGGCGGCTCCTTGACGTTCTCGCGGGCCGCCTGAATCAGGCGCGGCACCTGCCGGAGCTTCGAGAGGACGCGGCGGGCGCGCTCTTCTTCAGGGGCATAGGTGAAGATGGCCTGGGCCGCAAGGCTGGACGCGAGAATCTCGCCATACAGGTGGGGGCTGCGCTCCCAGGTCCGGGTCTCTTCGAGCTCGAACATGCGAGCCCGGATGTTGGACCCGACGATGGCGTGATCGACCTGCTCGTGAACGGGAAGCAGGTTTACAGGGATGGCATCCAGCCGCCGGGCAAAGCCAGCCAGCGCGCTGAGATGAGTGTCGATGGACCCACGCCGGTAGTCCTCGAGCAGATCATCGTGAAGATGAACGCCGTCGAGGGTGGCGTTGGTCGGACAAGCCTCGTACAGGTAGCCGAGATAATCGTCGACGAAATGGCTCAGCGGTTCCGCGGCGTGCATGTGGGCTATCCAGGCCGCGCCCTCCCCCGAGCGGCCATCTCCCAAGGTTACAATAAAATATGGCCGGTACGCTGTTCGTCGTGGCCACTCCCATCGGGCATCTCGAAGACATCAGCGCCCGCGCCCTGCGCGTGCTCCGAGAGGTAAGCGTCGTCGCTGCCGAGGACACCCGGCGCACGGGCCAGCTGCTGCGGCACTTCGGCATTCCCACCCGCCTCATCAGTTTCCACGAACATAACGAGCGATCGCGGGGGAGCCAGCTGTTGGATCAGCTGGCGCGCGGCGAATCGGTCGCGGTCGTGTCGGACGCCGGTACGCCCGGGATCTCAGATCCGGGCTCGGAGCTGGTGCGGCTGGTTAGAGCCCGTGGCCTCCGGGTGGAGGCGATTCCCGGTCCCAGCGCGGTCGCCGCGGCAGTGTCTGTCGCGGGCCTCGAAAGTGGGGACTTCGCGTTTCTGGGGTTCCCACCTGTTAGGTCAAAAGATAGAATTTGCTGGTTTGAGCGGGCCGAGCGCTTGCACCAGGACGTGGCGCTGGTGTTCTTCGAAGCGCCGCATCGCATCCGTCGCACGCTCGAAGAACTCGCATTCTTGGACGATCAGTCAATTATCCTGTTCCGAGAGCTGACAAAGCTCCATGAGGAGACGTTGACTGGCCCTCCGGCGGTGCTTGCTGCCAGCCTGGAGGCGCCGCGTGGCGAATTCACGATCATCGTGCCTCGCGCAGAAGCTGTTCATAATCAACAGCTTGCTCCAACTGCTTCAGAAATAACCGCGTTAATTGGTCAAATAACAGAATCTGGTGCGTTGACTAAACGCGCGGCTGCCCGTCAACTCGGCAGGAAGTTTGGAATGTCCACACGGCAAGTGTACGAACTGGCAAGAAAGCCATCGGCGTGACTCCCAACGTGACCGACCTTACTGGCGCGCAACCCGTCCACATCGTCGTGCTGGCTGCCGGCAAGGGCACCCGCATGCGATCCGCAGTTCCCAAGGTTCTGCACCACCTCGGCGGTCTTCCGATGATCGACCACGTCCTTCGCGCCGCCGACACCCTCGCGCCGAAGACCGTCACCGTCGTGGTCGGGCACCAGGCCGATCAGGTCGCGACGCACTTGCGGCACCGGCCCGAGGTCAGGACCGTCCTGCAGGAACCGCAACTCGGGACCGGACACGCCCTCCTGACCACGGAATCGGTCCTCGGCCGCGAGAGCGGCACCGTCGTGCTGCTCTCGGGCGACGTCCCGCTATTGACGCCGGCCAGCCTGGCATCGCTGCTCGCTCGCCATCGCGACGCCGGAGCGGCGGCGACGGTGGTCACGGCGATGGCCGACCGTCCCTTCGGCTACGGGCGGGTCGTTCGCAACGGCGGCGAGATCACCAGGATCGTCGAGGAGCGCGACGCAACGCCGGAGGAGCGGGAGATCAAGGAAATCAACGCTGGAATCTACGCCTTCGAGCTGGCGTCGCTGTTCGACGCGCTCCGCGGCGTCGGCGACGACAATTCCCAGCGCGAGTACTACCTGCCGGACCTCGTCACCGTCTATCGGCGGCAACGAAAAGTCGTCTCCACCTGGACGGTCGGCAATCCCGCGGAGATTCGCGGCATCAACAGCCGCAGCGAACTGGCCGGGGTCGCGCTCGTCATGCGGCAGCGGAAACACGAGGAAATGATGGCGGCCGGCGTCACCCTGATGGATCCGGCCACCACCTACATCGACGTCGACGTGCAGGTGGGACAGGACACCGTCCTCTACCCAGGCGTGCACCTGGAGGGCACCACGCGCGTCGGCTCCTCGTGTCACGTCCATGCTGGCAGCCGCCTCGTCAACGCCGAGCTCGGCGACCACGTCATCGTCCTCAATCACTGCATCGTCACCGACACCCGGATCGCGAGCCATTGCCACGTCGGTCCGTTCGCGCACCTGAGGCCGGATTCGGTTCTCGAGGAAGGATCGCGGGTGGGAAACTTCGTCGAGCTGAAGAAGACGACGCTCGGCGCCGGTTCGAAGGCGAATCACCTTGCCTACCTCGGCGACTCGACGATTGGCCACGACACGAACATCGGCGCCGGCACGATCACGTGCAACTACGACGGCATGACCAAGCACCCGACTCTCATTGGCAGTAACGCGTTCGTCGGCAGCAACTCCACGCTCGTCGCGCCGGTCAAGATCGGCGACGGCGCTTACGTCGCGGCCGGTTCGGCCATCACCGAGGACGTTCCGAGCGATGCGCTGGGTATCGGGCGAAGCCGCCAGGAGAACAAGCCGGAGTGGGCATCCAAGCGCCGTGCGGCCCGAAAGCCACGCGATGGCCACTCCTAGTTCCTGGTTCCTGGTTCCTGGTTCCCGACTCCTGACTCCTAACTCCTGTCACCTGTCCTGATCCCTCTCTGCTATGTGCGGCATCATCGGCTACATCGGACCCAAGCCTGTTGTTCCCGTCATCCTGGATGGCCTGAAGCGGCTTGAATACCGCGGCTACGACTCCGCCGGTATCGCGGTCGTCAACTGCGGCGAGATGGACGTCCGCCGCAGCGCCGGAAAGCTGGCGAACCTGGAGCTGGCGATCGCCAAGACGCCGCTCGACGGGCAGTACGGCCTCGGACACACCCGCTGGGCAACCCACGGACGGCCTACCGAGGAGAACGCGCACCCTCACCGCGACGGCACCGGCCGCATCGTGGTCGTGCACAACGGCATCATCGAGAACTACCTCGATCTCAAGCGCGAGCTCCTGACCAAGGGCCACGTCTTCCAGTCCGAGACGGACACCGAAGTGGTGGCGCACCTGGTTCAGGAAGAATGGAAGAACGACGGGCTCGAGAACGCCGTGCTCCGCGCGATGAAGCGCGTCCGCGGACTCTTTGCGCTCGTGCTGCTGTCGGCGGACGATCCCGAGAAACTGGTTGCGGTCCGCAACGGCCCGCCAATCGTTGTCGGGCTCGGCGAAGGCGAGTACTTCGTGGCGAGCGACGTGCCCGCGATCCTCGGCCACACCCGTAACGTCGTGTTCATGGACGATCGCGAGCTGGTCGTCGTCACCCGCGAGGGGGCGCGATTCACCTCCCTGGACGGCACGCCGCGCCGCCACGAACCGACGCGGGTGACGTGGGATCCGGTCATGGCCGAGAAGGCCGGATTCAAGCACTTCATGCTGAAGGAAATCGTCGAGCAGCCGCACGCGCTGCGCGAGACGATCCTTGGCCGCGTCTCGGTTGATTCGGCACAGACCTTCCTCGACGAGATTGGCATCAAGCCCGTCGATCTCGCCGCGATCGACAAGGTGACGATGGTGGCGTGCGGCACGTCGTGGCACGCCGCGCTGGTCGGCAAGTTCATGATCGAGGAACTGGCCCGGATCCCGGTCGAGGTGGACTACGGCTCGGAGTTCCGGTATCGCAATCCGATCGTCGGCAGCCGTTCGCTCGCTGTGGCGATCACGCAATCGGGAGAGACCGCCGATACCCTGGCCGCGCTGCGCGAGGCCAAGGCGAAGGGCGCCCGCAGCCTGGCGATCTGCAACGTCGTCGGCAGCATGGCGACGCGCGAGGCCGAAGGGACCGTCTACACCCATGCCGGGCCTGAAATCGGCGTCGCTTCGACGAAAGCGTTTACCACCCAGCTGGTCGCGCTCTACCTGCTCGCGTTGCGTCTGGCCGAAGTCCGGAACACGGTCCCGGAAGCGGAGCGCCGTGCGCATATCGAAGCACTGATGACCCTCCCGCAAGTCATCGAGGAAGCCCTCAAGGCGTCGAAGGGCACCGAAGAGATCGCCGCACGGTTCTACAGCCGTGCCGACTTCCTCTACTTGGGGCGCGGGGTCAACTATCCAATCGCGCTCGAGGGGGCCCTCAAGCTGAAAGAGATTTCGTACATCCACGCCGAGGGCTACCCAGCCGGCGAGATGAAGCACGGACCCATCGCCCTCATCGACGAGGCGATGCCGGTCGTGGCGCTCGCGCCGCAGGACGCCGTGTTCGAGAAGATGCTCGGCAACATCCAGGAGGCCAAGGCTCGTGGCGGTTCGGTGATCGCAGTTACGAATCACGGCGACTCGCCGCTCCACGAACTGCTGGATCCGAAGAACGATTCGCTGATCGCAATTCCTGCCACGACGCCATTGCTGACCCCGGTGGCGATGACGATTCCGCTGCAACTGCTCGCGTATCACATCGCGGTTCGTCGCGGCTGCGACGTCGATCAACCGAGGAATCTCGCGAAGAGCGTCACGGTAGAATAGGGAGGTTGGACCTTCTTTCCTCGCTCAATCCAGAGCAGCAGCAAGCCGTACAGCACCGCGAAGGCCCGCTGCTGATTCTCGCCGGCGCGGGGTCGGGGAAGACGCGCGTCATCGCGCATCGGATCTCGTATCTCGTCTCGGAAGAGATCGTGCACCCCGACGAGGTCATGGCGGTGACCTTCACGAACAAGGCCGCCGCCGAGATGCGGGAGCGGGTCGAAGCGCTGCTCGGCGTCGATTGCCGGGCGATGTGGATTTCGACGTTTCACGCGCTCTGCGCTCGCATCCTGAGGCGCGAGGCGCCGCATATCGGCCTCAGCCGCGACTTCACCATCTACGACTCGGCCGACCAGCAGTCGGTGGTCAAACAGCTGATCAAGGAGTACGGCCTCGACGACGCGACCTACCAGGCGCGGATGGTGCTGGGCCGGATCAGCCACGCCAAGAACCGGATGGAAGGTCCGGAGACCTTCGAGGCAACGTGGAACCCACGCGATCGCGAGATCGCACGGCTGTATCGCGGCTACCAGAAGGCGCTGACCGAAGCGAGCGCGCTCGACTTCGATGATCTCCTCTTGAAGGCGGTCGAGCTCTTCGATCGGGTATCTGCGGTCCGCGATCGGTATGCCCGCCGGTTCCGGTTCGTGATGGTGGACGAGTATCAGGACACCAACCGGCCGCAGTACATGCTCATCAAGCAGCTCGCTGGCGTGCACCGCAACCTGTGCGTGGTCGGCGACCCGGACCAGTCGATCTACAAGTGGCGGGGCGCGGATCTGCGCAACATCATGGACTTCGAGGAGGACTTCCCCGAGGCCGTGGTCGTCCGTCTCGAGCAAAACTATCGCTCGACGCAGGTGATCCTCGACGCGGCGTCAGCCGTGATTGCCAATAACCGCAACCGCAAAGAGAAGGTCCTCTGGACCGACCGGAAGGGCGGCGCGAAGATCACGTACTTCCGCGGATCCGACGAGCTCGAAGAGGCCGAGTTCATTTCGCGGGTTGCCCGCGAGTCGATTCACGACGACGCCAAGGCAGTAACGGCGGTGCTGTACCGGACCAACGCGCAGTCGCGATCGGTCGAGGATGCGCTGCGGTCGGCCGGAATCCCCTACATGGTCCTCGGCGGCGTTGGTTTCTACGAGCGGAAGGAAGTCAAGGACGCGCTCAGCTACCTGAAGTTGATCCTGAACCCGCATGACGATGTCGCATTCCGCCGGGTTGTCAATACACCGCCGCGCGGCATCGGCAAGGGCGTCATGGACGCGCTCGAGCAGGTGGATGCGGGCCAGGTCGCGGACGACCTGCCGCCGCTACTCGCCGGCCTCCAGCCGACGGTCGCGTCCAACTCGCTGTGGTCGAAGCTCGTGACCGCCGTGGACCAGCGCCTGCTCTCATCGCGGCAGGTGGCTTCCCTGGCTGCCTTCCGCGATCTGCTTACCGGTCTTGCCGACGTCGCCCGCCGCGAGAGCCTGTCAATCGCTCTCGGCAAAGTTCTCGATCAGTCCGGCTACCTCCGCGATCTGCGCGAGGATCGCAGCGAGGAGTCGGAGGCACGCATCGAGAACCTGATGGAGCTGGTGTCGGCGTCCCGGGAATACGAGATGCGGGAGATCGAGCCCTCGCTCGCCGGGTTCGTGGACCGGCTCTCCCTGCTGTCGGACGTGGACAAGGAACAGGGCGGACGCGACGCCCGCGTCCTGATGATGACGCTGCACTCGGCCAAGGGCCTGGAGTTTCCAGTCGTCGTGATGTCGGGGCTCGAGGAGGGCCTGTTCCCGCATTCCCGCGCCCGCGAGGATGAAGCGGAGCTCGAGGAAGAGCGCCGGCTCTGTTACGTCGGCATCACCCGGGCGCGAAAGCGCCTGGTGCTGACGAGCGCCGCCAGGCGCCGGGTCTTTGGGGAGTATCAGACAACCGATCCGTCGCGCTTCATCGAGGAGATCCCGCCCGATCTGATCGAGCAGGAGTATTCGTCGTATTCATCTGGCTTCCGCGCAGCTCGCACCGGCGCCTGGGAATATCGCGCCAATCCGTACGGACGGCACGCGCCGCGGCGCCCCGACCGTGCCCGCGAAGAAACGCCTCCGTTCATGTACGAGAACGAGGACCAGTCGAGCGCGGCGGGGTTGCGACCCGGGCTTCGCGTCAAGCACGGACAGTTCGGCTACGGCACGGTGGTAAGCGTGGAAGAACTCGACGACGACCAGAAGCTGGTCGTCCGCTTCAGTTCGGTTGGACAGAAAACCCTTCGCGCGAAGTTCGCGAAGCTGGAACTCGCCTGAGGCTTGGGGCTTGAGGCTTGAGGCTTGAGGCTTGAGGCTTGAGAAGTGTTTCTACCTCCTGCCTCCTAGTTCCTGCCTCCAGCTCAGAGCCCCGTGATCTTTGTGACGATCCACTTGCCGTCGCGTTGCGCTCCGGCCTGGGTCCCCACCACTTTCGACATCGTCAGCGTCAGGTCCTTTTGAGACGTCTGGCCCTGAGGGGTCTTCACGTCTGCCTTGATCGCGACGTCCTTGCTCACGACGTCGCCCTGGAACGTCTTGGGGTCGAACTTGGGTTGCCCGGGCTGCGACAGTGACGCCTCCGGCAACGCCGTTGCGGTGCTCACCGCGGTCTGCGCGGCGCTCAGGTTCTTGACGTAAGTGGCGGTTTCGGCGCGCCAGTTGTCCCACTCGGGCTTGACCTTGGCCTGCGCCGGCGTGAACTTCACGTTCGGCTGGTTCTCGATCTTGAGGATCTCTTCAATGGTCTTGAGGTTCGCGTCGGAATATTCCTTCTTCCGGCGCTGGAAGTCCTGTTCCTCCTGCCGGGCCTTCTCGGCGGCTTCCATCAACGCCTTGTAGGGCAGCGGTTCACGGCGTTCGGCTCCAACCGAGGTGATCGAGAAGTTCTCGATCGAGCCCTGCGTCCGCGGATCCAGGCTCACCGTGGACATCAACGCCGCGGTCGTGTTGTCGCGGTTCTTCGCGGCTCGAAAGAACTGGCTGAGCATCTGCTGCTCGGGCGGCCGCGAGCACGCAACCTCGAGCAGGGCAATCGGCAGCAACAGGAGCGAGCACCTCAACGCGGCACGAAGCATCATGGCCTCCGCTATTCTTCGGTCGTCGGACCGGGCTCGCCCTCGGGCGGTTCGGGCGTACCGGTCTCGTCAGTGGCCGCCGGTTCGACGGCATCTTCTTCGGTCTTCGGCACGAGCGCGATTGACACCACGCGATCGCCGTCCTCAAGGTCCATCAGGCGCACACCTTGCGTCGCCCGGCCGGCGGTTCGGATGTCGTTGCCAGGCGTCCGCAGAATTTTGCCCTGCTCGGTGATCACCAGCAACTCGTCTTCGTCGTGCACCTGGGCGATGTTGACCACCGGGCCGTTCCTGTCCGTGATCTCGACGTTCTTCACGCCGAGGCCGCCGCGGCCGGTGACGCGATACTCGCCCAGTTCGGTCTGCTTGGCGTATCCGCGTTCGGTGACGGTGAGCAGTCGTCCGCCCGGCTGGGCCACCTGCATCGCGACCACCTGATCGCCCTCACGGAGCTGGATGCCGCGAACGCCGTAGGCGGTGCGGCCCATCGGTCGGACGTCATCCTCCGGGAATCGGATCGCCTTGCCTTCGCGCGTGCCGATGAAGATTTCGCTTGCGCCATCGGACAGCTGGACAGCCATGACCGCATCGCCGTCGTCGATGCCCATGGCGATGATGCCGCCGGCCCTCGGGTTGCTGAACGCCGAGAGCTCGGTTTTCTTGATGGTGCCCTTGCGGGTTCCCATGACGACGAAGTGCCGATCGTCGAATTCGCGGACCGGCAGCATGTCGGCGATTTTCTCGCCCGGCTCCATCTGCACGAGGTTCGCAATCGACTTGCCGCGGCCGTCGGCACCGACGTCTGGAATCTCGTGGACCTTGAGCCAGTAGGCGCGGCCGAGATCCGTGAACACCATCAGGTACGAGTGCGTCGAGGCGACGAAGAGGTGATTGACCACGTCCTCCTCGCGCGTGCGCATGCCGATCCGTCCCTTGCCGCCACGCCGCTGGGCCCGGTAGGTGGTGATCGGAGTGCGCTTGATGTACCCGGTGTCGGTGACGGTGATCGCGACGTCCTCATCCGCGATCAGGTCCTCGATGCTGAATTCACCGTCCTGGTCGATGATTTCCGTCCGCCGCGCCTCGGCGAACCTGGCCTGTACTGCCTTCAGCTCGTCGACGACGATTTGAAGCAGCAGGTGCTGGTTGGCGAGGATCGCGCGCAGCCGCTCGATTTGCTTCATCAACTCGGCGAGCTCGTCCAGGATCTTCTGACGCTCCAGGCCGGTCAGCCGCTGGAGCTGCATGTCGAGGATGGCCTGGGCCTGGATGTCGCTCAGGCCGAACTGCGTGATCAACCCTACCTTTGCTTCAGCCGGACTCTTCGAGCTCCTGATCAGCGTGATCACCGCGTCGAGGCGATCGAGCGCGATTCGCAGGCCTTCGAGAATGTGCGCGCGGGCCTCCGCCTTGCGCAGCTCGAACTCGGTGCGGCGGCGCACCACGTCGCGCCGGAACTCGACGAACTGCTCGATGATCTCGAGAAGGTTCAGGACCCGGGGCCGGCCGCCGACGATTGCCAGCAGAATGATGCCGAAGGTCTGCTGGAGCTGGGTGAACTTGTACAGGTTGTTGAGGACGACCTCACCTACCTCGCCGCGCTTCAGCTCGATGACGACCCGCAGGCCGTCGCGATCCGACTCGTCGCGGATGTCCGAGATCCCCTCGAGCGTCTTCTCGCGGACGAGATCCGCCATGCGCTCGAGCAGGTTCTTCTTGTTGACCTGGTAGGGGATCTCCGTGACGACGATCTGGGCGCGGTCGCCTTTTTTGGTCTCGATTTCCGCTCGGGCACGCACCTGGATGCCGCCGCGACCGGTGACGTAAGCCTCCTGTACGCCGCGACGGCCGACGATGATGCCGCCGGTCGGGAAATCCGGACCCGGCACGAGCCCGATCACTTCCTTGAGCTTCTGCTCTCTCGTCAGGCGCGGCGCGTCGGCGGGCGCCATCAGGGTCCTCTCGATCAGCCAGACGACCGCGTCGATGACCTCCCGCATGTTGTGAGGCGGGATGTTGGTCGCCATGCCGACCGCGATGCCGGTCGAGCCGTTGACGAGCAGGTTCGGGAACGCCGTGGGAAGGACCGTCGGCTCCTCGGTGGTCTCGTCGAAGTTCGCGACGTAGTCGACCGTGTCCTTCTCGAGGTCCTCCATCATCGCCTCGGCCAGCGACTCGAGCCGGGCCTCGGTGTAGCGGTAGGCCGCGGGCGGGTCGCCGTCGACCGAGCCGAAGTTGCCCTGGCCGTCGACCAGGGGGTAGCGCATGTTGAAATCCTGCGCGAGCCGGACCAGCGTGTCGTAGGCCGGAACGTCACCGTGCGGATGGTAGTTGCCGATGACCTCGCCGACGATCTTGGCGCACTTGCGGTAGGCGCGATTGCTCGCCAGCCCCATCTGGCGCATCGCGTAGAGCACGCGCCGGTGTGCCGGCTTGAGCCCGTCACGGACGTCGGGGAGCGCTCGCCCGATGATCACGCTCATCGCGTAATCCAGGTACGAGCGCTTCATCTCGTCTTCGATGTTGACGGGAATTCTCGAATCAGTCGTGGACATCAGCCAGGGATCGGGAGACAGGAGCCAGAGTCAGGAACGAGGAATTAGATGTCCAGATTGCGCACGTCGAGCGCGTTGTCTTCGATGAATTTCCGGCGCGGCTCGACCTGGTCGCCCATCAGCGTCGTGAACATCTGGTCGGCCTCGGTATGGTCTTCGGCCTTCACCTGCAGGAGCGTCCTCGTATCCGGGTTCATCGTCGTCGCCCAGAGCGTGTCGGGGTTCATCTCGCCGAGGCCCTTGTAGCGGTTGATCGCGATGCCCTTACGGCCGAGAGCCAGGAAGTGCTCCACCATTTCGTCGAGCGTCGCGATGAATGCCGGCCCGGCGTCTTTCCGTATCGGCGCCACCGGCGTGACCACCGCTTCGGCTGGCTCCGACGGCTCGATCACGTCACCGGTCGTCTCGTCGACGACCTCTTCGACAACCGCCGTGGCCGTCCCGAGCACCCGGACCTCGATCGGCGCCTTGCGGAACGTCCTGACGACGTCCTTGATGTCCGCGTAGCTGGCGATCAACGTGCGGTATTCGCCCGACAGCACGAATTCGATCCCGACGGTGTTGACACGCGAATAGCCCACCGAACGATCGTCCACGCGGAGCGCGTGGGTATTGTGCTCCTCGTCGCGGACAGCGGTGACCTCACGCTGGGCCGTGGTCAGTGCGCTCGCCAGACCCTCGACCTGCTCGGCTGAATCGAAAAAGCTCCGATCCCGCACGTCGCGGTCGAGCAGCCCTTCGACGACGTCGCGGGCATGGCCGCGCCGCTGCACCACCTGCAGCACCTTCTGGTACGCGATGATCCCGTGCAGCGCCTTTTCGAGCGCTTCGCCGAATAGTTCGCTGCCATCGGCGAGCTTGACGACGCGGCTTTCGACGGCGCGATGGACAAGGAAATTCTCGAGCGCACGCTCGTCCTTGATGTAGGTTTCGATTCGGCCGCGCTTGGCCCTGAAGAGCGGCGGCTGGGCGATGTAGATGTGGCCCCGCTCGACCAGTGGGCCCATCTGCCGATAGAAGAACGTCAACAGCAGCGTCCTGATATGCGAGCCGTCCACGTCCGCGTCGGTCATGATGATGATGCGGTGGTAGCGGAGCCTGTCGATGTCGAAGTCTTCGGTGCCGATGCCGCACCCGAGCGCCGCGATCATCGTCTTGATTTCGTCGGAGCTGAGCATCCGATCGAGCCGGGCCCGCTCGACGTTCAGGATCTTGCCCTTGATTGGCAGGATCGCCTGAAAGCGGCGATCCCGGCCCTGTTTGGCCGATCCGCCTGCTGACTCGCCCTCGACGATGTAGATTTCCGACCGCGCCGGATCTCGCTCCTGGCAGTCGGCAAGCTTGCCGGGCAGCGATCCTCCGTCGAGGGCGCCCTTCCGCCGCACCAGGTCGCGAGCCTTGCGCGCGGCCTCGCGGGCGCGGGCCGCGTCCGCGGCTTTCGACACCACACGCTTGGCGACCGCAGGTGTTTCCTCGAGATACGCGCCGAGCTTGTCGTTGACGATTGCCTCGACGATGCCCTTGACCTCGGTGTTGCCGAGTTTGGTCTTGGTCTGGCCCTCGAACTGCGGCCGCGGGATCTTGACGCTGATCACCGCGGTCATCCCCTCGCGGATGTCGTCGCCGCTGATCGTCGCGTCCTTTAGATCCTTGGTCAGGTTGTTACGGGCGGCGTAGGCGTTGATCGTCCGGGTGAGCGCGGCGCGAAACCCTGACAGGTGGGTGCCGCCCTCGTGCGTATTGATGTTGTTCGCGAACGAGAACTCCTGCGGGTTGTAGCCGTCGTTCCACTGAAGCGCGATTTCGGCGTCGATGCCGTCGCGCTCGGCGTGCATGTAGATGGCCTTCTCGTTGACGATTCCCTTGTTCTTGTTGAGGTGCTCGACGAACGAGACGATGCCGCCTTCGTAGTGGAAGCGATGCGCCTTGCCGTCGCGCTCGTCGTCGAGCGTGATGACGAGGCCGGCGTTGAGGAACGCAAGCTCGCGCAGGCGCTGGGCCAGCGTGTCGAAGCTGAAGTCGGTGGTCTCGAAGATCTGCTCGTCCGGCTTGAACGTGATCTTGGTGCCGCGCCGCTTCGTCGTTCCGGTGACCGCCAGGCCGTTCTGCGGGTTCCCGCGCTCGTAAGTCTGCTGGTAGACCTGATCGTTGCGCCAGATTTCCAGCTCGAGCCGTTCGGAGAGGGCATTCACGACCGACGAACCAACGCCGTGCAAGCCGCCCGAAACCTTGTAGCTGTTGTTGTCGAACTTGCCGCCGGCATGTAGCACGGTGAGCACGACTTCGGCCGCAGGCCGGCCGCTCTCGTGCATGTCCACCGGAATGCCGCGGCCGTTGTCCACCACCGTGACCGACTTGTCGAGGTGCAGCGTGACGTTGATCTCGGTGCAGTACCCGGCAAGGGCCTCGTCTATGGAGTTGTCGACGATTTCATAGACCAGGTGATGCAGGCCGGTGGGCCCGGTAGAGCCGATGTACATGGCCGGCCGCTTGCGGACGGCCTCGAGACCCTCGAGTACCTTGATGCTCTCCGCGCCGTAATCCTGTCCGGCTGTACCTGGTGTAACTGTCTGTTCGCTCTCTGACACGCGTGCTTCTTCCGTTGCTTCGTC
Organism: Vicinamibacterales bacterium; assembly: GCA_035495795.1. Taxonomy (GTDB): domain Bacteria; phylum Acidobacteriota; class Vicinamibacteria; order Vicinamibacterales; family UBA2999; genus VFZN01. Next base: position 61,355 of record DATJFF010000013.1, on the reverse strand, counting down.
GTGAGGTGGGTGTGGCGCCTGGCTCACACGCGCATCGGCATGATGACGTAGGTGTAGTCGTAGCCGTCCACGCCCACCGGTTTCATGACCGCCTGCGAGACATCGTCCTTGAGATCGAGGGCGACGATTTCAGACTCGGCGGCATTGAGGAAGTCGAGAACGTACTGCGCGTTGAAGCAGATGGTCAGCCCGGTGCCGTCGTACTCGACCGGAATTGGCTCGCGTGCTTCACCGAACTCGGGGCTGCTCGAGGTGACCTCGACCTTGCCCTTCTCGACGACGAACTTGACCGCGCGCGAGCGCTCGTTCGAGAGCAGCGCGACGCGGCGGACCGCATTCACCAGACGATCCCGCTCGAACTCGACGTGCTTGTCGTTGTTCTTCGGGACCACCTTCTCGTAGGCAGGAAACTGCCCGTCGATCATTCGTGACATGAGCAGCCGCGGACCGATCTCGAAGAACAAATGATTTTCTCCGCGCTCGTAGGTCACATCGCCCTGGGTGTCGGCGAGGAGGCGGCCCAACTCCGCCAGGGCCTTTCGCGGCAGGATGGCTCGCACTTCGTCGCCCTTGCCAGCCTGGTTGCGATCGGCGTGGACCAGGGCCAACCGGTGGCCATCGGTGGCGACAAACGTCATCTGCTCCGGCTTGAGCACGAAGAGCGCGCCATTGAGGTAATACCGGGTGTCCTCGCCGGTAATCGCAAACTGCGTCTTCGCAATCATCTGCGCGAGCGCCGAACCCTGGATGACCGCCTTCGCGACGCCCGGCGGTTCGGTGATGGTCGGAAAATCCTCGCGAGGCAGCGTCGGCATCCGTGAACTGAACTGACCTCCCGAGACCTTGACGCCCGAACCACCCTTCTCGGTCTCGATGTTGACGTCGCCGTCGGGCAGGGCGCGCACCACTTCGTACAACTTCTTCGCCGGCAGGGTCACCGCACCGTGGCGCGAAACCGCCGCTTCAGCGCGGCTTCGCAAGGTGACTTCCAGGTCAGTGGCGAGCAGCGTGATTTCGTTGCCGGTTGCCTCGATCAGCACGTTTGCGAGGATGGGGATCGTGTTCTTGCGCTCGACGATCTGCTGGAAGAATTGCAGTTCACGCACAAGATCGGCTTTCCGGGCGACCAGTTCCATGCGGTGCTAGACCTCTGGGAGAAGGGGAAAGGGCGAAGACAATAAATTATACAGGAAGAGAGTGGGTTGAAGGAAATTTGTTGTGCTAGCAAGTCCTTCACGATCAACCATTTAACCTGTGCATTTTTCTGCGGTTCGGGTGTGGACCGAACTGCGGCAACCGAGGGGTCTTTCGCCCCATGCACAGGCATCCACATTACGCCCACGGCTGGGCTGTGGAACTACTTGAAGGACTCGACGAAGTTCCCGACCAGGGTGTTGAACTCGGCGCTGGTTCTGCGGAGATCCTCCACTTTCTTGATCGAGTGGATCACCGTGGAGTGATGCTTGCCCCCGAAGCTTCGGCCGATCTCCGGCAATGATGCGTGCGTCAGGATTTTGCAGAGATACATCGCAATCTGACGCGGCTTGGCCACCGACTTCGAGTTGTTGCGCGACTTCAGATCGTTCAGCTTCAACTGGTAGTACTCGGCGACGAACTTCTGAATCTGCTCGATCGTGACCGCCCGCTCGTCGTGATCGAGCACGTTGCGCAGCACTTCCTGCGCGAGCTCGATCGTGAGCGGGCGGCCGGTGAGCGAGGCGTAGGCCAGCAGCCGAATCAGCGACCCTTCCAGTTCGCGGATGTTCGACTTGATCCGGCTCGCGATGTACATCGCCACGTTGTCGGGCAGCGGAACCGCCTCGGTCTCGGCCTTCTTCTTGAGAATCGCCGTCTTGGTCTCGAGATCGGGAGGCTGGATGTCCGCGATCAGGCCCCACTCGAACCGGGAGCGGAGCCGCTCCTCCAGTGCGGTGATTTCGTGCGGCGGGCGATCGCTGCTGATCACGATCTGCTTCTGCGCATCGTGCAGCGCGTTGAAGGTGTGGAAGAACTCGGTCTGCGTGCCTTCCTTGCCGGACACGAACTGGATGTCGTCCACGAGCAGGACGTCGACGGTGCGGTATCGCGACCTGAATTCCAGGACGCGATCGAATCGCACGGCGTTGATCATCTCGTTCATGAAGCGTTCCGACGAGATGTAGGTGAGCGCCAGGCCGGGGTTGTGCTGGAGGACGTAGTGCCCGATCGCGTGCATCAGGTGCGTCTTGCCGAGCCCGACGCCACCGTAGATGAACAGCGGATTGTAGGACCGCGACGGGGCTTCGGCCACGGCGCGGCAGGCGGCATGGGCGAACTGGTTCGATGGACCGACGATGAAGGTGTCGAAGGTGTAGCGGGGATTGAGGCCGCCGGGAATCCCGGCGACGGGAGTCGTCGCGAACTCGTCGGCGTCACCGTGGTGGATCTGCGCGGCCGAAGGCTGTGTCGCTGCCGGCGGGTCCGGGGGCGCGGCGTGGCCGCCCTGGCTGCCCTGTACTTCAAAGATGAGCTTAACGTAACCGCGACCTACCTCGGCCAGAGCTTCCGCCAGAACGACCGAGTAATGCCGAGGTAGCCATTCGGCATACAGGGTGGCGGGGACTTGAATAACCAAGGCTGCGCCCTGGTCAACTTTGAGCGAGGTTGGCTTGAACCAGGTCGAAAAGCTGTGCGGGCCGACCTTCCCCTCGATCAAGGTCAGAACCTGATCCCAGATGGTCGCGGCGGGCATAAGCTGGGCCAGATCCTTAGTCTTTTCCACAAGTTTTTCCACAGGTGTGGAAAACTCGCCCGGGTTCCGCCGGCTCAACCTCAGCGGAACCGGTTGCCCTGCCCGCGCGAGGTGAACGCACACTCTAGCACGCCGCCACGCACCCCAGACGGCCCTTTACAGGCCCAGTTGGCGGCGCATACAATCAGAGGTTCGTTCCGAGGGAAAACATGGCGAGATCGAAGAAGGGCAAGCGTACGTTTCAGCCGAATAACCGCCGTCGGGTCAAGAAGCATGGCTTCCTGGTCCGGATGGCCACCCAGGACGGCCGGCAGGTGCTCAAGCGCCGGCGCGCCAAGGGCCGTAAGCGCCTCACTGTCTCCGACGAGGGCTAAGGCCGTGGCGGGCTTCCGCGCGCCCGAACACATCCGCGCGCGGGGGGATTTCGAACGGATCTACGACACCGGGCGGCGCCTATCGGGCCGCCTGATGACCCTCTTCATCGGGACGAACGGAACGAGTCACCCTCGTCTGGGGATCGCGGCGACCAGGAAGATTGGGTCGGCCGTAGTCAGGAATCGCGCCAAGCGGCTCGCCCGCGAGTTGTTTCGTCACCACAAACCGCCGGGTGGGCTCGACATCGTGGTCATCCCCCGCCGAGAGATGCTCGATGCGTCCTATGTCACCCTCGAGGCCGAATTCCGGGCACTCCTCGACCGCCGAGACGAGCCGGTCCGGGCTCGCCCTGTCCGGTCCGGCCCGAGTCGGTCTCGCCCTCATTCGCGCGTATAAGCTCGTTCTGTCGCCCTGGTTTGCCGGGAGTTGCCGGTTCGTACCCGGCTGTGCGGATTACACATCCGAGGCGATCGCGCGACACGGCCTGCTCCGCGGCGGTCTTCTGGGACTCCGGCGTCTCGCCCGGTGTCACCCGTTCGGCGGTCATGGGTACGACCCAGTCCCGCACCGGCACCCCCACTGTTAGTCAATTGACCGAAAGTTACGCGCTCAATGGAACGCCGCGTTCTCCTCGCCATCTCGTTGTCATTCCTGGTGTTGTTCGTCTACCAGTCGTACTTCGCTCCGCAGCCCAAGCCGGCGGCGACGCCGGTCACCGCTCCGGCTACTCCGAGCGAGGGCGGCAAGGAACCCCCGGCACCTTCCGCCGCCAGCGCGACTCCGGCAGCGGTTGCACCCCCTGCCACGCCCGCTCCGGCGTCGTCTCCAGTCGCCGTCGAAGAGGGCGAATCGGCGGAACGCGACATCACCGTTGACACGGCAACCGTCCAGGCCGTCTTCACGAATCGCGGCGCTCGCCTGAAGCACTGGATCCTGAAGCAGTACCGGAATGACGCTGGTCAACCGCTGGATCTCGTTCCGTCGGCCGAGAACGTCAACAACGCCTACACACCGTTCTCGCTCGCGGTAGAGGACCAGGCCCTCACCTCCACCTTGAACGGTGCGCTGTATCGCAGCGACGCGCCCGGGAAGATCGATGCCAGCGGCGGACCCGTGACGCTCACCTTCACATGGAAAGGGGCTGGCGGCGTCCGGGTGAGCAAGACGTTCACCCTCGAGCCGAGGGGCTACATCATCGGGTTCACCGCCGACGTGCAACACGACGGGCAGTCGGTCAATCCGACCATTCAATGGGGGCCGGGCCTCGGCGACGACAACGCGCACGCGGCCGCCGGCAAGTTCCTCGCCCCGAGCTATTCCACGCCGGCGCAGGCCGTGGCACACGTCGATCGATCCGTGAAGCGGTTCGCGCCCGCCACCCAGGGCAGCGAGGACGGCCCCTTCCTCTACGCTGGCATCGACGACCACTACTTCACCGCGCTGGCCTTGAACGACGCGGCCTCCCCGCAGTCGTGGAAGTTCGAGCACACCTCGTTCGTCGTGCCGCCGAAGAGCGAAGGCGCGGCACCGGGCCGCTATGCGGCGTTCGCGATTCGATACCCGCAGCCGCCTGCCGGGCAGCGCTTCTTTGCCGGGCCGAAAGGCTTTGACGAACTCCGGGCCATCGACACCGAGCTGGTGCGGGTGATCAACTTCGGCATGTTCTCGTGGCTGGCGGTGCCGCTGCTGAACGCGCTCAAGTGGGTGCACCAGTACGTCGGCAACTGGGGGTGGGCAATCGTCGTGCTCACCGTGCTGATCAACCTGGCAATGTTCCCATTGCGGCAGAAGTCGGTGACCTCCATGCGCAAGATGCAGGAGATTCAGCCGCAGATGAAGCTGATCCAGGATCGCTACGCGAAGTACAAGATCACCGATCCGGAACGCCAGAAGATGAACGACGAGGTGATGGCGCTCTACAAGGCGAAGGGCGTCAATCCGGCGAGCGGCTGCGTTCCAATGCTGCTCACCTTCCCGTTCCTGTTTGCGTTCTACGCGATGCTCTCCCAGTCGATCGAGATTCGCGGTGCGGACTTCGTCGGCTGGATCACCGATTTGTCGCGGCCCGATCCGCTCTACATCACGCCGCTGCTGATGGGCGCGACGATGTTCTGGCAGCAGCGAATCGCGCCGACCTCGGCAGACCCGGTGCAGCAGCGGGTGATGATGATCATGCCGCTGATGTTCACCTTCATGTTCCTCTCGTACCCGAGCGGCTTGGTGATTTACTGGACAATCAGTAATCTGTGGGCCATCGGACAGCAGTATCTGACGACCGGCCTGGTCTCTCCCGCCAGGGCCAAGAGCTGACCACACCATGGCCAAGACTTCCGAGATCACCGAGTTCGTGCAGAGTGTCGCCCAGAAGATGGGCCTGAACCTGAAAGCCGCCGCCGAAGAGATGCCAGACGGGCTGCGGGTCAACCTCGAAGGCGAGGACGGCTCGATGCTGATCCGCCGCCAGGGCGAAGCGCTCGCCGCCCTTCAGCACCTCGTATCTGCCGTCTACCGTCACGAGACGACCGAAGGACGCAGGCTGGTCGTCGATTGCCAGGGCTACCGCAAGGGCAAGGACGCGGAACTTCGGCAGATGGCGTTGTTCCTTGGTGAGAAGGCGAAGAGCACGGGTCTCGCGCAGGAGATCGGGCCGCTCAACCCTTACGAGCGCCGGATCGTGCACCTCGCGGTGTCGGAGATCGAAGGCATCTCGTCGGAGAGCATCGGCGACGCCTTCGAGAAGACGGTCATCATTTCCACCTCATGACGGCACGCCGGGTGCCGGCCCTGCAGCATGTTCTCGACCGCCGACACCATCGTCGCGATCGCGACGCCGCCGGGTCGTGGCGCGCTCGGGATCGTTCGCCTGAGCGGTCCGGACGCACGACGGATTGCCGCTGAACTCACGGGCCGCGACGCGCCCCTGGCGCCGCGGCTCGCGACCTTTGCACGGCTTCGCGTTGCCAACGGCGGAGGCGTCGGTGACGAGGTCGTGCTGACCGCGTTTCCCTCACCGCGGTCATCAACCGGCGAAGATTGCGTCGAGATCTGCGCGCACGGCAGCCCGGTCGTGCTCGCGGCAATCCTGCGCGGCGCAGTCGCGGCCGGGGCGCGGCTCGCCGAGCCCGGGGAGTTCTCGCTGCGCGCCTTGCTGAATGGCAAGCGCGACCTGGTGCAGGCCGAAGCGGTGGCCGATCTGATCGAGGCAGTGACGCCGCTGCAAGCGCGAGCGGCGTTCGATCAGCTGCAGGGGACCCTGACCGGCGCGATCGCCGCGATTGAATCCGACCTCTTCGATCTCGTGGCGCGCCTCGAGGCGTCGCTGGACTTTCCCGAAGAGGGATATCACTTCATCAGCGGCGACGAAGCCGCCGCGTCGCTCGACGGCGTGCTGCAGCGTGTCGAGCGGCTGCTCGCAGACTCCGCCCGCGGCAGGCTGATACGGGAAGGCGCGCTGGTGACGCTCGCGGGCGCACCGAACGTGGGCAAGTCGAGCCTGTTCAACGCGCTCCTCGCCGCGAACCGGGCGATCGTGACGCCGTTCCCGGGCACGACACGGGACATGTTGACGGAGCGCGTTGACATCGGCGGCTTGTCCCTGGCGCTGGTCGATACCGCGGGGCTGCGGCCAGCACAGGATGCAGTGGAAGAAGAAGGCGTGCGGCGAGCCGAAGGATCGCTTGCCGTTTCAGATCTCGTGCTGGCCGTACTCGATCGCTCGCGTCCGCTTGAAGACGACGATCGCCGGATGATCGACGCGACCTCCTCACGCGCGAGATTGATCGTCGTCAACAAGATCGACCTGCCTCCTGCCTGGATCGATCTTCCAGACGGCATCGCCGGCGATCGTGTCGACATCTCGGTGCGAACGGAAGAAGGACTCGACGAGCTCAGACGCCACATCGGCGCCTCGCTTGCCGGCGGTACCGCGCTGAAGGACGAACCGCTGGTGACGAACGTCCGTCATGCATCGCTACTCGAGGCCGCTCGCGCCGCCCTCACACGCGGCCGCCAGGCGCTGATCGATTCGCGCGGTACCGTGCCGGAGGAGTTCGTCCTCGCCGATCTGCAGGAAGCAACGGATTGCCTGGAGGAGATCACCGGCCGGCGGACGACCGACGATTTACTCCGGCACATCTTCGAGAGATTCTGCGTCGGGAAGTGATCGCCGCGCCGCCACGGCGACCCTCCGCACGTGAGGGTGGGACGTCGCGCGGCGCGCCTGTGCCTTTTTTGATAGCGTGAGGCGGGTGCGATAGCATCCATATTTTAGATTAATACCAAGTAGTCAATGTCATATTTCGATGTAATCGTTGTCGGAGCGGGTCATGCCGGCGTAGAGGCCGCCTGGGCCGCAGGCCAGGCGGGTTGCAACGTGGGCCTGTGCACATTGTCGCTCGACACCGTGGCCTTGATGCCCTGCAACCCGGCGGTGGGAGGAACCGCAAAGGGGCACCTGGTTCGCGAGATCGACGCGCTCGGCGGACTGATGGCGAGAGGCATCGACTCGACCGGAATTCAATTCAAGTTGTTGAACCGCAGCCGCGGGCCGGCTGTGTGGTCGCCGCGGGCGCAGGCCGATAAGGCCTTATATTCACAATGGTTTAGGGATGAATTGAGCTCGCATCCTCGGATTTCGTGGGTGCTCGGTCGCGCGGGCGCCGTTCTGACCGACGCTGGTGCGGTCGACGGGTTGGCGCTCGAGGACGGTCGCATCCTACGGTGCCGGGCGCTGGTGGTGACGACGGGGACGTTTCTGAATGGTTTGACTCACGTCGGTCCCGAGCAACGGCCGGCCGGCCGAGCCGGTGAGCCTCCGACTACCGACCTCGCTGCGAGCCTTAGGACGATCGGTTTCCGCTGGGGCCGCCTCAAGACCGGTACGCCGCCGCGGTTGGATCGTGGTTCGATCGATTTTGAAGGCGCAGCGCGAGCGGGTTTGTTCCACGTGGAACATGGAGACGATGAGCCGATCCCCTTTTCTCTGTACTCTGCCTCACTACGGAATCGGGTCGACTGCTGGCTCGTTCATACAAACGCAGCTGTTCACGAGCTCGTCCGATCCAGCATCGGCCTCTCACCGCTTTACAACGGCCAGATTCAGGGCGTAGGGCCTCGATATTGCCCCTCTCTCGAAGATAAGGTGATGCGATTCCCGGATCGGGAGCGGCACCAGCTGTTCCTGGAGCCTGAGGGCGTGGATAGCCGGGAGATATACGTCAACGGATTGTCCATGAGCCTGCCAACGAAGGTCCAGGAGCAGATCGTTCACGCGATACCAGGCCTGGAGTCGGCGGTGATGCTGAAGCCAGGCTACGCCATCGAATATGACTTCATCCAGCCGACGGAGCTGAAGTCCACGCTGGAGACGCACCGGCTGCCTGGTCTTTTCCTCGCAGGACAAATCAACGGAACGTCCGGCTATGAAGAAGCTGCAGGCCAAGGGTGGCTGGCGGGCGCCAACGCTGCGAAGCGAGCCAAGAGGCAGCCTGCGATCACGCTAGGCCGTGACCAGGCCTATATTGGCATCATGGTGGATGACCTCGTCACCAAGGGATGCCTCGAACCGTACCGCATGTTCACGTCGCGAGCGGAGTTCAGGCTCTCGCTGCGGATCGACAACGCCGACTTGCGCCTCACCGCTCTCGGACGCGGGGCTGGAGTCGTCTCGGACGACCAGTGGGACCGCTTCGAGGAACGGCGCGAACGGCACCAACGTGCACTCGCGACGATTAAAGAGAGCCGCGTCCGGACCACGTCCGGTGCGGTGCTTTCGGCGGCCCAGGCGATCCGGCAGCCGGAGAACTCTCTCCGATCGCTCTGCGATAGCGGCGACCTCGTCCTCGAGGAGGAGCTGCTTCGCCGGCCGCTGGAGTTGGCCTCCGCTGAGACGGAATTGAAGTTTGCGGGCTACCTGCGTAGGCAGGACGAGGCCGTCGATCGCGCCAGGCGCCACGAATCCAGGCGCATTCCGGCGCGATTTCCCTACCATCAGGTGCCTGGCCTCTCCGCCGAGATGGTCCAGCGCTTCGAGGAGGTCCAACCGGAGACACTCGGTCAGGCGTTGAGGATTCCCGGCTCTACGCCCGCCGCGGTAGCTGTGCTCGGCGCCTACGTCAACCGCGTATTGGCATGAGCGCCCGCGAGCTCAGGGAGCGAATTCGGCGTCGTGCCCGGCACGCCAACCTGAGCGTCGCCGACGAGATCGTTGCCGGGCTCGAGCGGTATTACCTGCTGCTCGCGAAGTGGAACGCAAAGGTGAACCTGACAGCATTCCGCCTGAGTTTAACCGGAGACGACGAGGCTGTAGACCGGCTGCTGATCGAGCCCCTCGCGGCAGCCCGGCACGTGCCGCCGGATGCGAAATCGCTTCTGGACGCCGGATCGGGCGGCGGCTCCCCCGCTATTCCACTCAAGCTGGCGTTACCGCGATCGAGTCTTCGGATGGTGGAGGTGAAAACGAGGAAGGCGGTATTCCTGCGAGAGGCCGTCCGTGAGCTCGGGCTTCAAGATACGGAAGTCGAAACGTCACGCTTCGAGGAGCTCCTCGCTCGACCTGAGCTCCACGAGTCCGCGAACGTTGTCTCCATCCGTGCGGTCCGAGTCGAGCCCAGGGTACTGACGACATTGCAGGCGTTTCTCAAACCGGGCGGCATGTTGTTCTTATTCCGCGGCCCGGCAGGCTCGCAAACTGTGGAGGCCGTTACGCCTCCATTGCTATGGAAGGCGACGTTTCCTCTGGTGGATTCTCTTCGCAGCCGCCTTGTCGTGCTCGAAAAGGCTCGAATTGGGCCACAATAGACCAGTGTTCCACGTGGAACGATATTGTTTTGGCATTTAGCCAAACATGATTATTGCGGTCACAAATCAGAAGGGCGGCGTCGGCAAGACCACGACCGCAATCAACCTCGCCGCTTCGTTGGCTGTCGTCGGCCAGCGCGTGCTCCTCGTCGATCTCGATCCGCAGGCCAACGCCACCAGCGGGGTTGGATCAAAAGGCGTCCGCGCCGAGCTGGGAACGATCTACGACGCGATCACTTCCACGGAATCGAGCGAGCCCGCGGGCTTCGTCGTCGAAACGTCGACCCAGGGGCTGTCGATCATCCCCGCATCGCGCGAACTTGCCGGCGCCGAGATCGAGCTCATTTCGATGACCGAGCGGGAGCACCGTCTGCGTAACCTGCTCAGCCCGCTCCGAGAACGATTCGACACGATCCTGATCGACACGCCGCCGTCGCTCGGGCTGCTGACGCTCAACGCGTTGGTCGCTGCCGATCGCGTCCTGATTCCATTGCACTGCGAATACTTTGCGCTCGAAGGTCTCGCCGATCTCGTCGGCACGATGCGCCGCGTCCGCGCCGGCCTCAACCCGTCGCTCGACATCGAAGGCGTGTTGCTGACGATGAACGACGAGCGGACGAACCTGGGCCAGCAGGTCGCGCGCGACGTGCGCGAGTTCTTCAAGGAGAAGGTCTACGGCACCGTGATTCCGCGCAACGTGCGCCTCGCCGAAGCGCCCAGCCACGGCCTGCCGGTGATTGCCTACGACGCGCGCTCCCGGGGCGCCGAGGCGTATACGGTGTTCGCCAGGGAATTCCAACAGCGCCAGCAGGCGGAGTGAACGTGGAGAAAAAACCAGCTCTCGGCAAAGGCTTGAGCGCGCTGATTCCGGACGCCACGAGCACGCTCGATCAGCCCCGCGCGTTCCTCGATGTCGATATCGACCTCCTCGAAGCCAATCGATATCAACCTCGGAGTCAGTACGACGCGCAACGACTCGACGAGCTCGCACAGTCGATTGCCACCAACGGCGTGATTCAGCCGATCGTCGTGCGCCGCCTGCCGAGTGAAGGGCTCGCCCGGCAGCGATATCAGATCATCGCCGGCGAACGCCGCTGGCGCGCCGCCCAGAGTGCCGGATTGCAGCGGGTTCCCGTCGTCATCAAGGACGTTGCCGATGGCGATCATCGACAACAGCTCGAGATGGCGCTCATCGAAAACATCCAGCGCGAGAACCTCAATCCGATCGAGGAGGCGCAGGCGTATCAGCGTCTCGTTGAGGAGTTTCAGCTCCGACAGGAAGACATCGCGATGCGCGTCGGCAAGGATCGCGCGACGGTCGCCAACATATTGCGACTGCTGAAGCTGCCGGAGGAAGTGCGCGGCAACATCGCCTCTGGAGAATTGGCGATGGGCCACGCGCGAGCGATTCTCGGGATCATGGGCGAGGCCGAGCAGCGCCAGATGGCGCGCGAGGTGATTTCGCGCGGCCTGTCGGTCCGCGAGACCGAAGCGCTCGTCAAGCGCGCGGCGGCAGCGCCGCCCGCATCTGCCCCACCGCCGAAACCGCAGAAGGACATCCACACCCGCGCGGCCGAGGAGCAGCTCCGCCTCGCGCTCGGAACCGATGTGACGATCAACCGAAAGCGTAAGGGCGGACTGGTGGAGATCAGCTTCAGCAGCGAGGACGAACTGCAGCGAATCTACGAGTACTTGACCGAGCGGAAGTAACGGGAAACACGAAGGACGCGAAGAACACGAAGTTCACGAAGATCAGAACAATTCGAAACGGTGCCTGAAGCACACAAGGCAGTCGCGATCGAGAGTTGTTCCAGAGGTTTGCCTCGTGATCTTCGTGCCCTTCGTGTCCTTCGTGTTTGCCTTCAGGAGGCGACGATGAACGTGTTCGGGAAGAGGCGGCTGACCGAGATGGTCAGCTGCGCCGGTTGAGCCAGTAAACTCGCCGCCGGCGAGCTCGCTCAGGTCTTGAGCGATATCCCTCCTTCGTCAGACCCCCGTGTCCTGGTCGACTTCAGGACGGCGGACGATGCAGGTGTGTACCTGTGGGAGGGCGGACCGGCGCTGGTGCAAACGGTGGACTTCTTCACGCCGATCGTCGACGACCCGTACCTTTACGGGCAGATCGCGGCTGCCAATTCATTGAGCGACGTCTACGCCATGGGAGGACGGCCGATGACGGCACTCGCCATCGCCGCGTTTCCGAAGGATGGTCTGGATGCCGCGGAGATCGCCGCAATCTTTCGCGGCGGGTACGACAAGCTCGCCGAAGCTGGCACGGCGCTCCTTGGCGGGCACACCGTGCAGGACACCGAGATCAAGTTCGGGTACGCGATTACTGGTGCCGTCGATCCGAGCCGAATCCTGACGAATGCCGGGGCGCTGCCGGGCGACGCGCTGCTGCTCACCAAACCGATCGGGACCGGCGTTGTCGGAACGGCGATCAAGTCGGGGCGGGCGCCAGACGACCTGGTCGAGCGGACGGCCGCGTGGATGAGAACCCTGAACCGCGCCGCATCCGAAGCGGTGAGCACGGTCGCCGGTGTCCACGCCTGCACGGACGTCACCGGGTTCGGCTTGATCGGTCACGCCATGGAAGTTGCCATCGCGAGCGGTGTCTCTATTCAGCTCCGGGCCGAGGCCGTGCCCCAGATCGAGGGCGTCCTGCCGCTCGTGTCGCGCCACCGTTCGGCCGGGATGGCATCGAACCGGGCGCATTTCGGTGGCCGGGTGGCGACGCCTCCGGGTATCTCCCGCGACCTCGATGACCTTCTCTACGATCCACAGACATCGGGCGGGTTACTGATTTCGGTGTCCGCAGATGATCGCGCCGACCTGGAGCGGGCTCTGGCGGCCGCCAATGTTCCGTTCTGGCACATCGGCGAGGTCCTCGCTCGAGGCCAACAGCCCGTTCTCGTTGTCTGATCGACCGGTACTGGTTGCGCCGGTCCGTTCCCGTCGCACTTCGTGGCACCTGCCGCGCCCGTGGCACCCGAGTGAGCCGTGCTATCCTTAGTCGTTTGCCATGTCTCTGGATATCTCGACCCTCGGGGTCGTTTTCTTCCTGCTGCTCTGCGTCTTCATTGTCAACACGCTGATCTTCCAGCCGATCCTCCGGATCATCGATCAGCGCGGCAATGCCGTGCGCGGCGCGCGGGAACTGGCGGCATCCGCCTCGACCAAGGCGGCGGCCGCCGCGGCTGAGTACGACAGCAAACTGAATGCGGCGCGCGCCGAGGTGTACGCCCAAATCGACGAGACGCGCCGCGCCGCGCTCGACAAGCGCGCCCAACTGCTTGCCGAGACGCGGCAGACCGTCGAACGCGACACCCAGTCGGCGACGGCTCGGGTCGCGCAGGAATCCGCTGCGGCCCGCGCCTCGCTCGATCGCGAGGCTACGGATCTGGCCAATGCCATCGTTGCGCGCGTGCTCGATCGCGCATCCTGACCTGAGCGCCTGGAGAGGACTTGTGTCGACACGCCGCAACACTGCTTGTGAATTAATGCACAGAGTTCGCGCCGTCGCGCGGCTGGCGATGGCACTCGTCTTTGTCGCCTCGGTGTCGCTCACCGCCGTCGCGCAACCGGCCGAGCACGCGCAGCCGGCAGCCGAGCACGCCGCCCAGGGCGAACACGCGGCTGGCGGTCACGAAGCGAGCATCACCGACCTGTTCTGGCCGGTCGTCAACTTCGCCATCCTGTGCTGGGTTCTCTATTACTTCCTCCGCGCGCCGCTCTCGTCGTATCTCAGGGATCGCGACGAGACGATTCGCAAGGATCTCGTCGACGCCGCGGCGATCAAGTCCGCCGCGACGGCGCAGCTCGAGGAGATCGATCGTAAGCTCAAGGCCCTGCCCGGCGAGATCGAGGCCGCGCGCGCGCGGGGCCAGGCGGAGATCGCCGCCGAAGAGCAACGGATCTCGCAACAGGCGGCCGGCGAGCGCGACCGCCTGCTGGAACAGTCACGGCGCGACATCGATCTCCAGGTCCGGCTCGCAAAACGCGAGTTGACGGAACACGCTGCCGACCTCGCGTTGCAGCTCGCCAGCGATCGGATCGAGAAGGAAACGACGCCGGCCGACCACGCGCATCTTGTTGACCGGTACCTCGAGCAGGTGAAGCACTGATGTCCACCCGCACGTCCGCCACCCGTTACGCGCGCGCGCTGTTCGAGGTCGCGCAAAAAGAAGCGGATCCCACCGCGGTCGGGGCGAACCTGAACGCGGTCGCTGCCGCCTTGCGCGAGAGCCAGGAGCTCACGGCGCTGCTCGGCAACCGCTCGCTCCCCGACGCCGTCCGGCGGAACGTCGTGCTCGCCGTCGCCGAGAAGCTGGGCGTCGCCCCGCCGGTTGCCAAGCTGCTCGGGCTCCTCGCCGATCGCCGGCGGACCGAGCTCGTGCCCGAGATCGCCGAGGTCTACGCGGCGCGTCTCCTCGAGCACCAGAACATTGTCCAGGCGGACGTCACGACGGCAGTGCCGCTGCCAGCCGACGCGCTGTCGCGCGTCGAGGCCGGCCTGCGGGCGGCGACGGGCAAGCAGATCACGATGAAGGTATCGGTCGATCCGGCGCTGCTCGGCGGCGTGGTCGCCCGCGTGGGGAGCACGGTCTACGACGGCAGCATCCGGACGCAGTTGAAGAAGATGCGCGACCAGCTGGTCGCCCAGGGCTGAACCACCATGAGCATTCGATCCGACGAGATTTCCAAGATCATCAAGGACCAGATCGGCAGCTTCGCCGTTGACGTGGACGTCGCCGAAGTCGGCACGGTCACGTCGCTCGGCGACGGCATCGCGCGGCTCCACGGCTGCGAGCGGGCGATGGCCGGCGAGATGCTCGAGTTCCCGCACGGGGTGATTGGCATCGCGCTCAACCTCGAAGAGGACAGCATCGGCGCCGTGCTCCTCGGCGAGTACCGCGAGATCAAGGAAGGCGACCCGGTCAAGCGGACCGGCCGCATCATCTCGGTGCCGGTCGGCGAGGAGATGCTCGGCCGCGTCGTCAACGCGCTCGGACAGCCGCTCGACGGCAAGGGCCCGATCCTGTCGCAGCAGTTCGCGCCGATCGAGCGCCTGGCGCCCGGCGTCGTCGATCGTCAGCCGGTGCGCGAGCCGATGCAGACCGGCCTCAAGGCCATCGACAGCATGGTGCCGATCGGCCGCGGCCAGCGCGAGCTGATCATCGGCGATCGCCAGACCGGCAAGACCGCGGTCGCGCTCGACACGATCCTCAACCAGAAGGACACCGGCGTCATCTGCATCTACAACGCGATCGGCCAGAAGCAGTCGACGATCGCCCAGCTGGTCCGGACCCTCGAGGAGTACGACGCGATGCGCTACAGCATCGTCGTCGCCGCCGCGGCCTCGGATCCGGCGCCGATGCTCTACATCAGCCCCTACGCCGCGACGACGATGGGCGAGTTCTTCCGCGACTCGGGCCGTCACGCGCTGCTGATCTACGACGATTTGTCGAAGCACGCCCAGGCCTACCGCGAAATCTCGCTGCTGCTCCGCCGTCCGCCGGGCCGCGAGGCCTATCCCGGCGACGTGTTCTACCTGCACTCGCGGCTGCTGGAACGCGCCGCCAAGCTGAACGACGCGCACGGCGGCGGGTCGCTCACCTCGCTCCCGATCATCGAGACCCAGGCCGGCGACCTCTCGGCCTACATCCCGACCAACGTGATTTCAATCACCGACGGGCAGATCTTCCTGGAGTCGGACCTCTTCAACCAGGGTGTCCGCCCCGCGATCAACGTCGGCAACTCGGTGTCACGGGTCGGCGGATCGGCCCAGATCAAGGCGATGCGGCAGGTTGCCGGCACCCTGCGCCTCGACCTCGCGCAGTATCGCGAGCTGGCGGCGTTCGCGCAGTTCGGGAGCAGCGACCTCGACAAGGCGACGCAGCAGCAGCTCAATCGCGGCGCCCGTCTCGTCGAGCTGCTCAAGCAGCCTCAGTACAAGCCGCTTCCGGTCGAGCAGCAGGTGATGGCGGTGTACGCCGGCACCAACGGTCTCTTCGACGCGATTCCGGTGCCCGAGATTCGTCGCGCCGAGGAGGAACTGCACCGGTTCATGACCTCGCGCTTTGCCACCCTGCTCGGCACGATTCGCGAGAAGAAGGTGATCGACGACGCGACGAAGGAGCAGGTGAACGCGGCGCTGAAGGAGTTCACGGCGCAGTTCGCAGCCTCGATTCCGGCCAAGGCGTAGCATGCCCTCTTTGATCGACATCCGGCGGAGGATCCGGTCGACCAAGTCGACGCAGCAGATCACGAAGGCCATGAAGATGGTCTCGTCGTCGAAGCTGCGCCGGGCGCAGGAGCGGATCGTCAACAGCCGGCCGTACGCGCACGAGATGCTGCGGATCTTCAACAACCTGGCAACCCGGGTCGATCCGGCAACCCACCCGCTCCTGAACGACGAACCGAAGCCCGGACGAACGCTGCTGATCGTGATCACGGCCGATCGCGGCCTGTGCGGTGGCTTCAACGCCAACGTGATCAAGACGGCGGCGCACTTTCTGGCCGAGCGCCAGGCCGGCACGGCGGCGAACCAGGAGAGCTACGCCAATCGCGAGGTGGCGCTGGCGCTGGTCGGGCGCAAGGGACGCGACTTCTTCATGCGGCGCGGGTTCGACGTCCGCTACGAAGAGGTGAACCTCTTCACCGATCTCAAGTGGTCGCACGCGCAGGCGATCGCGAAGACCGCGATCGACGAGTTCCTGAGCCCGGACGTCAGCAGCGTCTATCTCGTCTACAACGAGTTTCGCTCGGTGATTTCGCAGCGGGTCGTGATTGAACGCCTGCTACCTATCCCGAAGCTGGCGCCGGAATCGGCGGCCATCAACACGGTCGATTACCTGTTCGAGCCGTCGCCGCAGGAGCTGCTCTCGATCCTGCTCCCGTACCACGTGGCGGTGCAGGTCGCGCGCGCCCTGCTCGAGTCGTCGGCAGCCGAGCACGCCGCGCGGATGACGGCGATGGACTCGGCGACGCGCAACGCCAAGGACATGGTGGATCGGCTGACGCTCTACATGAACAAGGTGCGGCAGGCCTCGATCACCCGCGAGATCATCGAAATCGTCGCCGGCGCGCAATCGGTGTAAGAGGTCTTGAGGTCTTGGGGTCTTGAGGTCTTGGGAAAGAGACTATGAGCACAGCAGCAACTGAGCAGAACGTCGGCAAGGTCATCCAGGTGATTGGCCCGGTCGTGGACGTGGAGTTCCCAGAAGGACACCTCCCCGCAATCTACAACGCGGTACGGGTCTCGGCCGAGGCCGGCGGGACCGGCGAGGCCATCGACGTCGTCGTTGAGGTGCAGCAGCACCTCGGCGAAAACCGGGTCCGCGCGGTCGCGATGAAGCCGACTGACGGCATGCAGCGCGGCATGCTGGCCTCCGACACTGGCGCGCCGATCTCGGTGCCGGTCGGCCCCGCCACCCTCGGCCGGGTCCTGAACGTGCTCGGCGATCCCGTGGACTTCCCGGATCGACCGGTCGAATCGAAGGAACGCTGGCCCATTCACCGCCCGGCGCCGACGCTCCAGCAGCAGTCGACCGAGCTGAAGATGTTCGAGACCGGCATCAAGGTCATCGATCTGCTCGAGCCGTATCTGCAGGGCGGCAAGATCGGCCTGTTCGGGGGCGCCGGCGTCGGCAAGACCGTCATCATTATGGAGCTCATCAACAACATCGCCATGAAGCACGGCGGTGTGTCGGTGTTCGGCGGCGTCGGCGAACGGACCCGTGAGGGCAACGACCTGTGGCTCGAGTTCCAGGAATCGGGCGTCATCGACATGAAGGACCTGTCGAAGTCGCGGGCGGCGCTGGTCTACGGACAGATGACCGAGCCGCCGGGCGCCCGCCAGCGCGTCGGCCTTTCGGCCCTTACGGTCGCGGAGTACTTCCGCGACGCCGAGGGCAAGGACGTGCTGCTCTTCATCGACAACATCTTCCGCTTCACGCAGGCAGGCTCGGAGGTGTCGGCGCTGCTCGGCCGCATGCCGTCGGCCGTGGGTTACCAGCCGACGCTGCTCACCGAGATGGGCGAGCTGCAGGAGCGCATCACGTCCACGCGCAAGGGGTCGATCACGTCGGTGCAGGCGATCTACGTGCCCGCTGACGACTACACCGACCCGGCGCCGGCGACGACTTTCGCGCACCTCGACGCGACGACCAACCTCTCGCGCCAGATCGCGGAGCTGGGCATCTACCCGGCCGTCGATCCGCTGGCCTCGAGCTCGCGCATCCTCGACCCGCGGATCATCGGCGATGAGCACTACAACGTCGCGCGCCAGGTCAAGCAGGTGCTGCAGCGCTACAAGGACCTGCAGGACATCATCGCGATCCTCGGCATCGACGAGCTCTCGGAAGAGGACCGGCTGACGGTGTCGCGCGCCCGAAAGGTGCAGCGCTTCCTGTCGCAGCCGTTCTTCGTCGCCGCACAGTTCACCGGCCGCGACGGTAAGTACGTGTCGATCGGTGACACGATCAAGGGCTTCAAGGAGATCGTCGAGGGCAAGCACGACGGGATCCCCGAGCAGGCCTTCTACCTCCAGGGCACTATCGAGGACGTGGTCGAGAACGCGAAGACCCTGAAGCAGTAATCATGGCGCTCCCGACGAAGCTGACGCTGAAGATCGTCACCCCCGACCACTCGTTCAGTCACGACGTGGACGAAGTGTCTCTGCCGGGATCGGAAGGTGATTTCGGGGTCCGACCCGGGCACACGCCATTCTTCGCGGCGCTTCGAACCGGCCCGATGTCGTACCGGCAGGGAGCGACGACCCATAACCTCGTAGTCGGGATCGGCTTTGCTGAAGTGCTGCCCGACCAGGTGACGGTGCTGGCCCAGATCGCCGAGACGGCCGAAGCGCTCGACGAAACGCGGGCCCAGGCCGGGATGAAACGGGCCGAGGAAATGCTGGCGGCAGTGCCTCACGAGATCGACTTCGAGCGCGCCCGCCTGGCGCTCCTCCGCGCGCTCCAGCAACTGCAGTCCGACAGTCGCCGGGGGCGGTAGTACGGAGGTCGTGAGGGCGAGACGTCTTGAAGTCTTGAGGTCCTGAGGTCTTGGAAGAACCTCGAGAGCCCGCGCCTCAAGACCCGAAGACCCCAGGACCCCAAGACCTCAGATGCTCCGCAACCTACGCGCGCTTTTCCGTTACCGCGGGCTCATCCAGACGCTCGTGGTCCGCGACCTCAAGGCGCGCTATCGCGGCTCGGTGCTGGGGTTCTTCTGGTCCTTCATCAACCCGCTCCTGCTGCTCCTGATCTACTCGTTCGTCTTCACCACCGTCCTTCCGGGCATTCATCCTCCGGAGATGGAGCCCTACGCGCTCTTCATGTTCTGCGGCATCCTCCCGTGGACGTGGTTCTCCTCCTCGCTGCTGGAGTCGTCGGGAACGCTCATCGCCGGCGGAAACCTGATCAAGAAGGTGCTCTTCCCCGCCGAGGTGCTGCCGATTGTGACCGTGCTCGCGAACATGGTCCACTTCTTCCTCGGCCTCCCGATCCTGGCGATCTTCCTCATCTACTACCGCCACCCGCCCGACTTCTCGGACCTGTTCTGGTTTCCGATCATCGTGCTGGTGCAGCTGGTCCTGACCCTCGGCTTGTCCCTGCTGGTGTCCTCGTTGACGGTGCACTTCCGCGATCTGAAGGACCTGCTCGGCAACCTGCTGACGCTCTGGTTCTTCGCGACCCCGATCATCTACCCGATGCAGCAGGCGCCGGAGAACCTGCGCTGGGCGCTCAACCTGAACCCGATGACGCATCTCTCGATTTCCTATCAGGAGGTGCTCTTCTACGTCGGGCCGCACGGCCACTGGCGCTGGCTCGTCGCCCTGGCAGCGATGTCGATCGTCGTTTTTCTCGCCGGCTACTTCGTCTTCGATCGCCTGCGCGATTCATTCGCGGAGGAAGTGTGAGATGACGCCGGCCATCGACGTCGTCAACGTTTCAAAGGTGTACCGGCGCTTCGCGCGCAAGAAGCAGTTCGCGACGTTGAAGTCGGCGCTGCTGTCGGGCAGCCTGATTCGCGATCTGCAGCCGGACGAGACGTTCCCGGCGCTGCGCGGGGTGTCGTTCCAGGTGCCCAAGGGCTGCACCTACGGCGTCATCGGCCGGAACGGGTCGGGCAAGTCGACGCTGCTCAAGTGCGTCGCCGGCATCAGCCGGCCGAACAGCGGCACGATTGC
Organism: Vicinamibacterales bacterium; assembly: GCA_035495795.1. Lineage (GTDB taxonomy): Bacteria > Acidobacteriota > Vicinamibacteria > Vicinamibacterales > UBA2999 > VFZN01. The sequence continues at coordinate 41,259 of DATJFF010000013.1, read as the reverse complement.
GGTGGATGGCCGCATCTCGGCGCTGATCGAGCTGGGGGCCGGCTTCCATCCGGAGATTTCCGGCCGCGAGAACATCTTCATCAACGGCATCATGCTGGGCCTGACCAAGAAAGAGGTGCAGCGGCGGTTCGACGAGATCGTCGAGTTCGCGGAGCTCCAGGACTTCATCGACGCGCCGGTGAAGACCTACTCCTCGGGGATGTACATGCGGCTCGGGTTTGCCGTTGCCATCCACGTGGACCCCGAGGTGCTGCTCGTCGACGAAGTGCTCGCCGTCGGCGACCAGGGCTTCACCCTCAAGTGCCTCGACAAGTTCGCGGAGTTCAGGCGCCGCAACAAATCGATCCTGCTCGTTACGCACTCACTCGATCTGGTCGAGAAGTTCTGCGACCAGGCGCTGTGGCTCGACAAGGGACAGACGAAAGCCGAAGGCGAGCCGAAGCGTGTCGTCGCCTCGTACATCATCGACGTCGAACAGACCGAGGAACACGAGCTGGCGAAGGCGGAGTCGGCGCGGCTGGCGGCCTCCGCATCGGCTGGGGCGAGTGTGACGCCGGAGAGGCTGCCTGACAACCCGGTGGAGACGGGTGAAGCGCCGGCAGACATGTTCAAGGCCACCGAAGGCCGCTGGGGAACGCGCGAAGTCGAGATCACCGGCGTCACGTTGATTGGCGAGGATGGGCAGCCGGGGCACGTGTTCCAGTACGGAGCGCGCGTCGCGGTGCGGATGTCGGTGCGTGCGCATCGCCCAACCAGGGACTTCGTCTTCGGGTTTGGCATCTTCAACGCCGACGGCGTCTGCTGCTACGGGACGAACACCAACCTCGAGGAGCTGCAGCCGGACGAGTTCTCGGGGGAAGGCCAGGTGAACTTCGAGATCGCCAGCCTCAAGCTGGTCGAAGGCACGTATCGACTGGATCTGGCAGCGCACAAGCTCGATGGCTACCCTTACGACTACCACCGCCTGCTCTACTCCTTCCGCGTGAAATCGCGGACGAAGGACGTTGGTATCTACCGGCCCGATCACCGGTGGACGTTCAGCTCGAACATCCGCTTCAAGACGGGCGACGGGAACCGGCGCGACTGACCCGGCACGATGGGCCTCATCCTCACCCGTGACCAGGCAGTGCGGTTCGTTGGCGAGCAACGTGCTGCTGACCGCCGCGTCGTGTTCACCAACGGCGTCTTCGACATCCTCCACCCCGGCCACGTCCGCTACCTCGCGGACGCGAAAGCTCACGGCGATGTCCTGATCGTCGGAGTCAACAGCGACGCGTCGGTCCGGCGGCTGGAGAAGGGACCGGACCGTCCGCTCAATCCCGAGCTGGAGCGAGCCGAGGTTCTCGCGGCGCTGAGGGTAGTCGACGCGGTGGTGGTGTTCGACGAGGACACCCCGCACGAGATCGTGTCGGCCCTCCAGCCCGATATCCTGGCCAAAGGCGCCGACTGGGCCGCCGACGCCATCGTCGGCCGCGATGTCGTCGAAGCGGGAGGCGGCAAGGTCGTTCGCATCGAGCTCAGCCCGGGCTACTCCACCTCAGCCATCGTGGAACGCTTGCGTTCGCGCTGACCCGAGGCCCCGGTCGCACCCGTCGCACTGCACTCGTCGCACCCTGCACCGGCCGCACCCTGCGGGCGACGTGAGAAAATAGCGGTTTCGACACAGCACCCGGGCCCGCAGATGCGAGTCGCGGGACAGGTGTCTGTACGGCATGTCCACGACCACTTCCCTCGCCCTCCAATCGGTCCTGCTGGACGCGGTCTCGCGGTCCGGCCTGTCCCGCGCCGCCCGGCGTGTCACCGGCCTGGGCGGCAGCGCACGCGCGCTTGCCGCGGCGGCCGCCGCGCATCGGCAGAAGAGCACGCCGGTGCTGTTCGTGCTCGCGACCGACCAGGGTATCGACGACGCGGTTGACGACACCCGATTCTTTCTGCAGGCCCTCGAAGGGCTGACCGATGCCGAAGCCGAGCGGGTGGTGCTGCCATTCCCGTCACTGCAGGTAGACCCGTACCGTGGCCTGGCGCCCCACTTCCGCGCCACTTCGGCGCGCGCCCAGGCGCTCTATGCGGTGTCGAGCGGGCAGGCGCGGGTTGTCGTCGCTTCAGCGGCGGCGCTGATGCCGCGACTGGAACCGCCGGCCGCGGTTCGCGCGCTCTCGCTGCAGATTCGTACGGGTCAGGACGTTCCGCCGGAGCTGCTCGTCGAGCTTCTGGCCGATGGCGGGTTCGAGCGGCAGGACCCCGTGGACGTCCATGGCGAGTTCTGCCTGCGCGGCGGCATTCTGGACGTCTATCCCGCCGGCGAGGCGATGCCGCTGAGGATCGAGTTCGTCGGCGACACCGTCGAGTCGATTCGACGATTCGATCCCGGCTCACAGCGATCGGTCGATTCGGTGGACCAGGTACTCGTGGTTCCGGTGCGCGACTTTTCGGTGACCGCAGGCGCCGCTCCGTCCGACTCCGCGTCGATCGCGGGTTACCTTTCGAAAGCGAACGTCTTCATCGTCGAACCCGAAGATGTGCGCGCTCAGATCGAGCAGACGTTCACGCAAGTGCAGGCGTCGTTCGAAGAACGATCGGGTACACCGGAGGCATCCGAATGGGCGCCGCCCGAGCGGCTGCTCCTCGGCTGGGAGGGTCTGGCGCCGCTCCTCAACCGCGGCACCGCGCTCGAAGAGCTCAGCCTGGAAGACCCGACTTCCACCTCTGATGGGTCTGACGTAGACGAGCCTCGGCAGGAGGAATCCGGCGCCCGCGCACCGGCCGCACCTGTCGCACCCGCACCGGTCGCACCAGCGGCACCCATCACACCCGTCGCACCCGGGTGGCATGTTTCGTATCAACCACCGCAGGAGTTCAAGGGCCGGATACCGGATTGGGTAGCCGACGTCCGCCAGGCGCTCGCGCGCCAGGACACCGTGTTGTTCGTAGCCGGGTCGCGCGGCCGCGCCGAGCGGACCGTCGAACTGCTCCGCGACTACGACGTGCGCGCATCGTGGGCGGGGCTGGGCAGCGACCAGCCCGCCGGCGCGGTCCTCGTCGCGGATGGCCAGCTCTCGCGCGGGTTCCGCCTGCCCGGTGCGGCCCTCATGGTCTACGCCGGGCCGGACGTCTTCGAAGAAGAGCGTCGTCGCGGCGTGCCGCGGCAGGGCAAGCGGTCCGCAGCGGCGGCGTTCCTGTCCGATCTGCGCGATCTCAAAGTGGGCGACCTGATCGTTCACGTCGATCACGGCATCGGGCAGTTTGTCGGCCTCAAGCAGATCACCGTCGGCGAAGAGGTCAAGGAATTCCTCGAGCTCCGCTATCACGGCGAGGACAAGCTGTTCGTCCCTGTCGAGCGCCTCGACCTGATTCAGAAGTACAGCGGCGGTACCCGCCCGCCTCTCGACCGCCTGGGTGGCACGACCTGGGAGCGCGCCAAGACCAAGGTGAAGAAGGCCATGCGCGACATGGCCGAGGAGCTGCTGAAGCTCTACGCGGCCCGCCGTGCGGTGCCAGGCCATGCCTTCAGCGCCGACACCCACTGGCAGGAGGAATTCGAGCAGGCCTTCCCCTACGAGCTGACGGTGGACCAGGCCAACGCGGTCGGAGACATCAAGAAGGACATGGAGTCGTCGACGCCGATGGATCGCCTGCTGTGCGGCGACGTCGGCTACGGAAAGACCGAGGTCGCCATGCGCGCGGCCTTCAAAGCGGTGATGGACGGCAAACAGGTCGCCGTCCTCGCGCCGACGACCGTCCTCGCCTTCCAGCACCTGAAGACCTTGAAGGAGCGTTTCTCCGCGTTCCCGACGCGGATCGACATGGTGAGCCGCTTCCGCACGAAGCAGGAGATCGCCGAGTCGCTCGAAGGCTTGCGCGCCGGCCGTGTGGACGTCATCGTCGGCACGCATCGGCTGCTGTCGAAGGACGTGCAGTTCCGCGATCTCGGGCTGCTGGTCGTCGACGAGGAGCAGCGGTTCGGCGTCGCGCACAAGGAGCGCATCAAGCAGATGCGCAAGAAGGTGGACGTGCTGACGATGACGGCGACGCCCATCCCGCGCACGCTCAACATGTCTCTGGTCGGCATCCGCGACATGTCGGTGATCGAGACGCCGCCGCGCGACCGCCTGGCGATCCAGACCAACGTGGTGAAGTTCGATGCCGACGTCATCAGCCGGGCGATTCGCACCGAGATTGCCCGCGGCGGGCAGATCTACTTCGTCCACAACCGGGTCGAGTCCATCTTCTCGATGGCCAACCTCCTGCAGCGCCTCGTGCCTGAGGCGCGCGTGGTGATCGGACACGGCCAGATGCCGGAGGACGCGCTCGAGCGCGCGATGCTCGACTTCATGGCGCACCGGCACGACGTGCTGCTCGCGACCACCATCGTCGAGAACGGGCTCGACATTCCGAACGCGAACACGATCGTCATCAACCGCGCCGACCGTTACGGACTATCCCAGCTCTATCAGCTGCGCGGCCGGGTCGGCCGGAGCGACCGGCCGGCCTACGCGTACCTGCTGATTCCGCCAGAGCAGTCGCTCTCACCGGTCGCCCGTAAGCGGCTGGCGGCGATCAAGGAATTCAGCGACCTCGGCAGCGGATTCCGGGTCGCGGCGCTGGACCTCGAGATCCGCGGCGCCGGAAACCTTCTCGGCGGGCAGCAGAGCGGCCACATCGACGCGGTCGGCTTCGAGATGTACATGAAGCTGCTCGAAGAAACCATCCGCGAGCTCAAGGGTGAGGACCTGGAAGACGACGTTCGGGCGGTCGTGAACCTGAAGGTCGATTTCCGGCTCGACGAGTCGTACGTGCCGGACATGAACCAGCGCCTGACAATCTACAGGCGCGTCGCGGCCGCGCGATCCGAGGACGAGATCGCCACGGCCGTGGAAGAGGTTCGCGACCGCTACGGCGCTCCGCCGACCGCGCTCCTCAACCTGGCCGACTACGCCCGCATCCGGGTTCTGGCCGATCGGCTCGCCATCGAGACCCTCGACCGTGAAGGCTCCGCCGTCGTCTTGAAGTTCAGGGAGAAGAAGACGACGGTTGATCCCGTGAAGCTGATCAAGCTGGTTCGCGAGCGCGACGACCTGCAGATCTTCCCGCCTGCCACGCTGAAGCTCAACATGGCAGCTACGGGTCGGGAGCCGGGAGCCGCGAAGGGAGAGTCGGGCCGGGAGCCGGCTGGAAGGCGGAGGCCGGTGCGGAAACCGGCCTGGTGGGCCGAACGGGCGACCGCCGGCGCGGTGATGCCTGGGTTCTCGAAGGCGGAAATACTGAAGGCGCCGCCCGAGGATCCGCGTGCGCCGGACGGGGTGCTCGACCGCGTCACCGGTTTGTTGCTGGCGCTCCTCGACGAGCAGTAAACTTAAGGATTGCGGGGATTTACCCAAATGTTCAAACAGACGATGGCGGCTTCGGCGATGCTGGTTCTGGTCGCGATGGCCGCGCCTCGCGCCGACATCCTCGAACAGGTCCTGGTCAAGGTGAACGGCGACATCATCACCAAGACCGAGCTCGAGCAGCGGCAGATTGCCGCGCTTCGCCAGAAGAACCCGAACCTCCGTCCGACCGACGACGCGGCGCTGCGAAAAGCCCTCTCCGAAGTCACCCCTGAAGTGATCGTGGAAGCGGTGGACGAGCTCCTCATCATGCAGCGCGGCAAGGAGCTCGGCTACACGATGTCCACCGAGCAGTTCAACGGGATCGTCGAGAACATCAAGAAGGAAAACAAGCTCGAAGACGAGGCTCAGTTCCAGGCGGCCCTGAAGCAGGAAGGGATGACGATGGCCGACCTGCGCAAGCAGCTGGAACGGACGATGATCATCCAGCGCGTGCAGCAGACCGAGGTGATGGGCAAGTTCCAGGTCACCGATTCCGAGCTGAAGGCCTACTACGAGAGCCACAAGGACAGCTTCACCACCAAGCCCCAGGTCACGCTGCGCGAACTGCTGGTTACGGTCCCAACCAGCGACCGCGGCGTCAACGTCGGTCTGGAAGAGGAAGCCAAGGCGAAGATCGAGGGCATTCGCAAGCGGGCGGTCGCGGGCGAGCCGTTCGCGCGCCTGGCCGCGGACCTGTCGGACTCGCCCACGAAAGCCAACGGCGGGTTGGTCGGCCCCTATACGCCCGACGTGCTGGCGCCTGAGCTTCAGAAGGCGATCGCCGGTCTCAAGCCGGGTGATGTCACCGACGTGATCCGCACCTCGCGCGGCTTCCAGTTGATCAGGATCGAGACGCTGGATCCCGGAACCGTCAAATCCTTCGAGGATTCGCGCAACGATATCGCGGATCGTATCGCCGGCGAGAAGCGGCGCGGAGAGTATACGAAGTTCCTCGAGCGGCTTCGCGGGCAGGCGATCATCGACTGGAAGAACGACGAGATCAAGAAGGCCTACGACATCGGCCTGCAGCAGGCCACCCAGGCGACGCCAGAGGCTCCGTGAGCGCGGGCGCCGCGGCTCCCGACGTCCAGTGGTACGCGATCTGGACGCGCTCGAGGCACGAGAAGAGGGTCAGGGATCAGCTCGACGGAAAGTCGATCGAGGTGTTCCTGCCGACAATCACGAAGTGGAGCCGCTGGAAGGATCGCAAGAAGCAGATCGAGTGGCCGCTCTTCCCTGGTTATTGCTTTGCCCGGTTCGACCCCCATGACCGAATGCCGGTGCTCGCCTGCGACGGCGTCGTGCAGATCGTCGGTATAGAGGGCGTGCCGTCGCCGATTCCGGCCTACGAGGTTGAAGGCATTCGACAGCTGGTGGAGAGCGAGCTGTCGTACGATCCCTGCCCGCTCGTCAAAGAAGGCGAGATGGTCAAGGTGGTGTCCGGCCCGCTGAAGGGCGTCGTCGGCCGGTTGATGCGCAAGGGCGCTCACGCCCGGCTGATGCTCTCGGTCGATCTGATTGGCCAGGCTGTGAGCGTCGAGGTGGACGCCGCCGACGTGCGTCCCTACTGAAGCCATGAAAATTGGATCTGTCACACTGCCCTCGCCCTTCGTCGTGTCGCCGATGGCCGGCATGACCGACACGGCGTTCCGCCGCCTGGTCAAGCGGCACGGCGGCTGCGGCCTGGTCGTGTCCGAGATGGTCAGCAGCGAGGGTCTTGTGCGCGGAATCGATCGCACGCTCGAGTACGCCGAGTACACCGAAGAGGAGCGCCCGGTCTCGATCCAGATCTTCGGCGGCGATCCCGAGCGAATGGCCGAAGCCGCTCGCGTCGTCGAAGGGATGGGCGCCGATATCGTGGACGTGAACATGGGCTGCCCGGTGCCGAAGATTGCAAAGCATCAGGCCGGCTGCAGCCTGATGCGCGATCCCGCTCACGCCGGGAAGATCGTCCAGGCGATGACCCAGGCGGTCCGGATTCCGGTTACCGTCAAGATGCGCAAGGGTTGGGACGACACCGACCTGAGCGCGCCCGACGTGGCCCGGCGGGTCGAGGACGCCGGAGCGTCCGCGATCGCGATTCACGGCCGCACCGCAAAGCAGTCCTACACCGGTCATGCGGACTGGGATTTCGTCACCGAGGTGGCGCGGGCGGTGCGCATTCCCGTGTTCGGCTCCGGGGATTGCATCGAGCCGGAGCAGGTCGTCGCCAAACTGGAGGCGGGCGTCAGCGGTGTCTTCGTAGGCCGCGGCGTGCTGCGCAACCCGTGGATCCTCGCCCAGGCGCGAGACCTGATTGAGGGCCGGGCACCGCGGGCCGTGTCGCTCGAGGAGCGGGGCCAGTTCCTGCTCGATTACGTTCAGCTGCTGCTCGACGACCCCGGCCAGGAGCGTGAGGGTTTCCGCCACGTCGCGCCGGGGACGGTACCGGAGAGCCCGGTGCCGGCTCGCGGCCGCGAGCGCTGGGTGATCAACAAGGTACGCGCGCTCTGCTCGTGGTATTCGAAAGGTCTCGACAACGGTTCGCACCTCCGGACCGCGATCAACAGCGCCGAGTCGATCCCTCACCTTCGCGAAATCGTCTCGACCTTCTTCTTCGCTCCGGCGACGGCCGGTATGGTGCGGTAGCCTTCCGCTGATGCCGACTCGCGGCCTCCGCGTGGCCTTCGACATGGACGGGACCGTGGCGGACATGCACGCTGTCCTCACGCGTGAAGCGGCCCGCCTGTTCGGTCCGGTGGCGCCGGCCCATTCCGCGCCGACCGAGGCTCCTCCCGATGTCCCAGTGGTCGTCGCGCGCGATCCGCTCGATCTCGATCGCGAGCAGTTGCGCGAGCTGTGGGCGCACGTTGAACGGACCGAGAACTTCTGGACGCTCCTGCCGGAGATCGAGCCGGGCATCGTCTCGCGTATCGCCGCCATTGCCACGGCACGGCAGTGGGACGTCCTGTTCATCACCACGCGGCCCCGGACCGCCGGCGCGCCGGTGCAGGTGCAGACCCAGCGATGGCTGCGGGCGCACGGCTTCGAATATCCGTCGGTGTGTGTGCTGGAGCGGTCGCGCGGGAGGCTCGCCGACGTCCTGCAGCTCGATGCCGTCGTGGACGACCGGCCTGAGAACTGCACCGACGTGGCGATCGACAGCAAGGCCAAGCCGCTTCTAATCTGGCCGCCCGATGCGGGGACTCCTCCGGCCGGCTCGGATCAGCTAGGCATCCATCCCGTGACCTCGATCAGCGAAGCGCTGGCCTGGCTCGAGACCCACGACGATCGACGCTCGCAACCATCGCTGGCGCAATCCGTTCGACGGTTCTTTGGCCGGGACTGATGTGACGTCCGCACGATCAGCGGTCTATTGCTCCGTGTAATCAGCAACCAGCGGAGCCAGCCCCGCCGCATCAACGATCTCGAAATCATGGGCCAGCGCCACGTCGGCACCGACGTGGAACCAGCGGCCAAGCGCCGTGTGCGACGGGTGTTGCAGGTAGATGTGAAGATCCTCGCGCGAGTCGAATTCAAGGATCGCCACGAATTCGAATTGAGCGGGCCCCATAGCCTCGTAGCCGTAGCCGAGCCGTTGGCGGCGGCCGATCCGAGCGCGCCGAATCTGCGGGATGTCGCGGCAGGCGTGCTCGAGATTCGCGACGAGCTCGCGCCGCTCGGCGACCGACAGCGATGCTTTCGGGGTGAACAGCACGATGTGCGCGATCACTCCTTCTCGTCCTTTCGGCGCCGCCTGGTATGAGGCAGCGGCGGTTTGCCTGGCGGCCGCGGCCGCTCTCCGCTGCGAATCCGCTCCTTGAAGCGCGTCCATTTCGCCTTGCGCGCGTCCTTGTATTTCTGGCGCGGGTCACGGTGCGCGCCGCCTGGCCGCCACTTGCGGTCGCGGGGCGGCTCCTGTGCCGCGCGCTTCTTCCGAGCCTCTTCCCTGCGTGCCGCGACGAACGCTTCCTGAGCCTCGGTTCGGGAGCGCCAGAGCTTGCCCGCCTGGAACCACATCATTACCGCGCTCGGGTGCTTTTCCTTGAGCCGGTTGAGCGTCGGCAGCAGCTCGTCAGGCTCCTTGGCGCGAAATGCCGTCGGCTGGTCGTCCACCAAAATCGTCCAATACGCGAAACGCGGCGGCATGCGAGGGTATCCTATCCGAGATGGAACTGGTCGTCGCCAACCTCGACGATCTCCGCGCCGAGATCACTCACGCCTTCGAACGCCGTGCCGCCGCCGGCCCGATCAACTGCGGGCTTGCCGGTGGCCCGACGGCACTCATCTACCTGGCCGCCTTGCGCGAAGCCCAGGTGGACTGGTCACAGGTGACGTTCTTCATGGCCGACGAACGCACCGGAGTTTCCGAATCCGGCGAGTCTCACGCCGACGTGGCCCGCCGAATGCTCGGCCCGGTGCGTGAAGGGCGCGGTCCGCGACTCTTCGCGATGAACGGGTCGTGGACCGACTTGAAGGCCGCTGCCGCCGAGTACGACTACGTGCTCGGGCGCGAGCTTCACGATGAACCTCTCGACCTCGCGATTCTCGGCGTCGGAGAAGATGGCCACGTGGCCGGACTCTTCGCCGGTCATCCGGCCCTCGAGGAGCTCACCCGCGTTGCCGCAATCGACAACGCGCCGCGGGCACCCTTCCGCCGGCTGACGATGACGATGTCGTTCTTGATCAGCACGCCGGAGATCTGGATCGTGGCGCTCGGCGAACGGAAGCGGGCGATCGTCCAGGCCGCGGCGACTCGCACCACGGCCGATTCGCCGTTCGACATGCTGCTCCGGCATGCCGGCAACGTGACGATCTTCACCGACCAGCTGGTACAGCGATCCAACCCGGTGCGCGCCCGTTAGCGCGCCGTCTATTCACCCGCGGTCAACGCCACCTCGGGATCCGCTGCCGCCAGGCGCCGCAGTTTCTCGACCAGCGTCGTCCGCTTGAGGCCGAGGAGGCGGGCGGCGGCGCCGCGATTGCCTTCGGTCCGCGTCAGCGCCTGATCGATCAGGTGGCGCTCGAAGTCGAGCACCAGTGCCGGCAGATCGACGCCCGACTCAGGCAGGCCCGGCGTCAACGTCGGCGCCACTTCCTCGCCGCGGATGTCGGCGGGCAGGTCGTCCACGTCGATGCGGCGTCGGCCGCCACTGAGCGCGAGCGCCCGTTCGATGATGTTTTCGAGCTGACGAACGTTGCCGGGCCACTTGTGCGCCATCAGCCGGCGCATCGCGTTCTGCGAGACGACGATGGACTCACGCCCTTCTCCCGCCGGCTGCAGTTTCTCGACGAAGCGCGCGACGAGCAGCGGAATGTCTTCGAGCCGCTCTCGAAGCGGCGGGAGCTGCACAGCGACCACGTTCAAGCGGTAGAAGAGATCCTCACGGAAGGTTGCCTCGCGGACCATCTTGCCAAGGTCGGCGTTAGTGGCCGCGATCACCCGCACGTCGACCTTGACCGAGCGGGGATCGCCAATGCGCTCGAACTCGCGCTCCTGCAGGACACGCAACAGCTTCATCTGCAGCGAGGACGGCATGTTGCCGACCTCGTCGAGGAACAGCGTCCCGCGATCCGCCTGTTCGATCCGGCCGAGGCGGTTACCGACTGCACCGGTGAACGCGCCTCGCACATGCCCGAACAGCTCGGCCTCGAGCAGAGACTCGGGAATCGCTCCGCAGTTGAGCGCGACGAACCGTTGCTGGCGGCGCAGCGAGCTCTGGTGAATCGCTCTGGCGACCATTTCCTTGCCGGTCCCCGTCTCGCCCGTGATGAGGACGGTTGCGTTGCTGCCCGCCACCGTCTCGATGAGCTGGTAAAGGCCGAGCATGGCGGCGCTCTTCCCGACCATCGCGCCCAGCCCGAAGCGCTGCGCGAGCTGCTCGCGCAGATACGCGTTTTCGTCCTTGAGCCGCTGCTGCTCGCGAGCGCTGTGGATGACGTGCAGCAACTCATCGAACTGGAATGGCTTGGCGACGAAGTCGGCCGCGCCGCGTTTGATCACATCCACCGCGTCCTTGACGGTCGCGTAGCCGGTGACCACTATGGCGAGAATGCCGGGGTAGCGCTCGAGCGCCGCGTCGATGACCTGGCGGCCGTCGATGCCCGGCAGCCGGAGGTCGGAGATTACGATGTCGAATGCGAAGCGCTGCAGTTGATCGAGCGCCGCCTCGCCCGAGGGCGCCTCGACAACGGTGAATCCTTCCTCCTCGAGCCGTTCCGCCACCACTCCTCTCAGCGCGTCCTCGTCATCGACCAAAAGGATATTTGGCTTGGAATCAGGCATTTAGAGCGATTGTCAAAGAATTGACGAGTCTTGTCAAGGCTGCACACCTAATCCCAGCGTGGCAGGGGCCGATAGTGGTGTTTGTAGCCCGGCCAGCATGCCGCTGACGGGCGAGCGGTAAGGTCAGGCCGACGAGGAGGCAGGGCAGTGGAACGTCAAACGGTGAGCATCATGAAAGCGTGCGAGCTCGTAGGCGTGAGCCGACGCACCATTTATAACTGGATTGCGGCTGGGAAAGTCGAATACGTCCGAACGGCGGGCGGTAGCATCCGGATCTTCACCGACACGCTGTGGCGCCAGCCCGATGGCTCGGCCCCCGCGTCGCCGACGGCTACGGCCTGAGTTCCATGCAACCCGATTGGCGCGACGCCGAGCTGACGCCGCGCTGTGCGACGTCAGAGCCGGGTGAGGACCAGCTTCGGACCCTCATTCATCGGCTCAACAACCAGCTCGGGGTGATTCTCGCGCACGCGGAATTGCTCGAGGCCAAGGCGCCGGATGCCGGCCAGCGTGCCCGCGCCATGCAAGTCGTGTCCGCGGCGCTCCAGGCCATGACCCTGGCCCGCGAGATCCGGTCGTCGATGGCCGACTCCAACTAGCTCACGCCTGCTCCACGTCCCCCGATGCGGGGCGGTTCTCCGTCCCGCACCAGTTCGCTTCTCCCTCGCCAGTCCGCCGCTGTCCCACGTCCTCGCTGGACGGCGCACAACTTCACTTACAGTTCTGAAATCGGATGGTCTGTTTGCGCAATGTGTCTTTCTGGCGCAAGTCACAAACTTGACGCCGCGCGCGGCCAGAGCGTCAACAAAATGACGATCCGTGCCGAACCACGCGGCATCAGGCAACGGGCATCCAACCAAGTAAGTCATTGAATGTCATAGACTTACAAAATTCGGCCGGCAAATGGCCCAGTCCTCCACGCCAGTGCACAAAGCTGGCATCGGGGTTGCCTCTACAGCAGGCGAACCTGACCCTGGGTTCGGAGGATGTGCGAACGAATGAGTGAGGCGACCGCAGAAACCAACCGCGTAGAGACTGGGCTGCACTTCGTCGAGGCATTGGCTCGACGCATGGCGGCGACGATGCCACATTCGATTGATCTGGGCGATCTGGTGCAAGACGGCGTGATCGGTCTGATCGACGCTGCTCACCGGTTCGACGACAGCCGCGGCATCAAGTTCGAAACCTTTGCGGAACGCCGCATTCGAGGAGCGATGATCGACGCGCTCCGGAAAGACGCCTGGCCGCGCGGTGTCCGCCGCGTGCGCCGCGAGCTCGAGGCCGCCCGCGAGAAGCTCCGCGTCGAGCTTGGACACGAGCCCTCGCTGGCCGACCTCGCCGCCGCCGTCGGCTCCGACGAGAAACGCCTCGGCAAGACGATCGTCCGCATCAACACCATCGAGTCCACGTCGCCGTATTCGTCGGGCGACCAGGTGGACGATCAGCAGTTGCCGGCCGTCCTGATGCCAGCCGAGCCCGAGCGGCCGGATGCCATCTACGAGCGCACCGAAGTCCGCGACCGCGTGCGCGGCGCGCTGGCCAGCCTTCCTGCCCGCGAGCAGCGAGTCATCAGCCTCTATTACTACGGCGAAGTGACGATGAAGGAGATCGGGCAGGAGCTGGGCGTGAACGAATCGCGCGTCTCGCAGCTTCACGCTCGGGCGCTGCGGCGTCTGCGCGAAGCGCTTGGCGCCGAGCAGACTCCCGCCGCCGCGGCCCGGGCGCTCCGTTCGGCCATCCTCGCCTTCCAGGTCAAGCCGGTCATGGCCAAGGCATCGCTGCCAGTCTCCGACACGCGGGTGCCCGCCGCCGCCGAGCGCCGTGCCGCCACCGCGGTGGTCGTCCCCTACGAAAGGGTGTCGCGTGCCGCGCGCAGCAACTCCCCGAGCCTGAAGGGCTTCGACAACCAGCGACAGCCGGTTTCCTCGAGGAACCGCTCCGCGTCGGTGCCGGCCACGTCGCCGGTGACGAAGATCACGCGTCGCGCGAGCGCCGGCGTCGCCGCCGCCATCGCACGATAGAACTGCATCCCGTCGATCCGCGGCATCTTCAGGTCGCAGACGATCAATTCGTAGGACTGCTCGGCGAGGCGGGTCAACCCCTCCTCGCCGTCTCCGGCCCGATCCACGACGAACCCGGCGTCCACGAGCGCTTCCGACACGGCCATCGCCAGCGCCGGTTCGTCTTCCACCACCAGTACGCGGGTTCCCTTGTATCCTTCGAGCGACACCGACGCCGACTGGGTCGTTGCCGGTGCAGCGTCGCCAGCCCGCACCGTGACCGGCAGCTCTACATAGAACGACGTCCCGCTCGCCTCGGACCGCAGCCAGATCCGGCCAGCGTGTTCCTTGACCAGCGCGTAGGCCACGCTCAATCCAAGCCCCGTCCCCTTGCCGACCTCCTTGGTCGTGAAGAACGGGTCGAAGATCCGCGACTGCACCTCCAGCGGCACGCCTGGGCCATCGTCGTTGATCTCGATCATCACGCACCCCTTCTCCTGGTCGTGCCAGGTGCGGATCACGAGCGTGCCGCGGCCGTGCGAGGTCAACATCGCCTGTTCGGCGTTGATCATCAGGTTGAGGAGCACCTGTTTGATCTGATGGCCGTCGGCGAATACCGGCGGCAGCCCCGACGCGAGCGCCTCGATTGAGGTGATATTCGAAACCCGCTGCTCGTAAGCCCGCAGGGCCATCGTCTCGCGGACGATCTGGTTGACATCGACGAGCCCGCGGGTGCTCTGGCGCTTGCGCGCGAAGGTCAGAAGGTTGCGGACGATCCGCGCCGCTCGCTCGGATTCGCCGAGGATGACCGCCAGCCCCCGGCGTGTCTTTTCGTCGAGGGGTTGCGCCGACAGCCGCTCGGCCCACGACAGAATTGTCGCCAGCGGATTGTTCAGCTCGTGCGCGACGCCGGAGATGGTGTGGCCAAGCGCCGCCATCTTCTCCGCCTGCAGCAGCTCGCTCTGGATGTCGCGCGACTGGTTGTCCAGCCGGCGCCGCTCGCCGACGTCGCGGACGACCGCCTCGACGTGCAGCGGTCCGGCATCGGTCGGTTCTGCCGTCGCCGTCACTTCCACCCAGGCGGTGGACAGGTCCACCCGGCGGAGGCGCAACAACAGATCGGCGACGGCGCCGTCCTTCTGGAGCCGGCTGAGGAACGCGGATCGCGCCTCGGGATCGACGAACTTATCGGGATCGAAGGGCAGCACGAGCCATTCCGGCGTCTCGTGCGGGTAACCCAGCACCAGCTTCAAGTGGGAGTTCGCGGCGATGGTCGTGGAGCCGCCGGCGTCCATGGTGCCGATGTAAAACCCTTCGTGCGCAGCCTCGAAGAAGCGGGTAAACGGTGTGGGCATCTTCGGTTTGACACCATCCGGGGGTGCAGCTAGGCTCAACCTTCAGATGAAGAGACCTGGCCGTCAGGACCTGCTGCCCCTGGTGGGTCTCGCGGTGGCCATGATAGTCCTGTTCTCGCCGCCTCTCACTCGCGTGTTCTCATCGGCACGGGCGTTCGAAGAGCGGATCGGTCTGGCGATCGTCCCCGCGATCGGCGTCCTCATCGCGAGCTTGGCGTACTTCCTGATCAATCGGCGCCACCTCGCGACGATATCCGAGGCGGTCTCCGTGATTCGCAGGGGCGAGCACGACGTGCGGGCCGAAGAAATGGAACGGCTCGTCGCCTTTGGCCAGGCTCTCGGCCGGACCGGGGATCTCGAATCGATCCGCGTCACGATCGCGCAGTACCTGCCGACGATTGCCGGCAGCGATCGCGTCTGGGTGCTGATCCGCGAAGGCACGCAGTGGGAAGCGCTCGCCGGCGACACGCGCGGCAGCGACGACGTGTTTCGGTGGGGCGACCTCGCCGAGCAACTGCTCACCGGGCAGACGCGCGAAGGACACGGCGAGCGCGCGATCGGGTTTCCCCTGGTCGTGGCCTCGACCGCGATCGGCGTGATCGGCGTTCGCACCCCGGACGGCGCCATCAGCAACGAACGACGCCGGGCCATCGAAGCCTCGGCGCCGCTTCTCGCGCTCGCGATTCGCCACGCGCGACAGGCCCGCGAGCTGCGCGAGAACAGCGTTCGCGACGCACTGACCGGGTGCTTCACGCGCAGTCATGCGATCGAGGTAATCGACGCCGAACTGCGCCGCGCGCGCCGCAGCCAGGCGCCGGTGTCGGTCGTGATGTTCGACATCGATCGGCTGAAGGACGTCAACGATCGCCACGGCCACCTCGGCGGCGACGCCGTCCTCGCTGTCATCGGCAAGCGGATGCGCGAGGTCTTGCGCGGCTCGGATCTGAAGTGCCGCTACGCCGGCGAGCAGTTCCTGGTGCTGCTGCCCGAGACACCGCTCGCCGGGGCCAAGCGGGTGGCCGAAACGCTACGCCGCGAGGTGGCCGATCGGCCCGTGGCCTGGGCGGGTGAGAACCTGAGGGTGACGGCCAGCTTCGGAATCGCCCAGGCGCTCCCCAGCGAGGTCAACGTGCAGGCGCTGGTCGGCCGTGCGGATCACGCGCTGTATCGCGCGAAGGAGGAAGGCGGCAACTGCGTGCGGATCGCTGACGCCGCGCTGCCGCAGCCGGCTGGCGATCAGCCGTGAGCGCACCTCGTCTCGCCTGGCTGGCCTGGATCACCGTCTGCGTGATCTGGGGCACCACATACCTGGCCATCCGGGTCGCCCTGGAAACGGTACCGGTTGCACTCGTCGCCGGGCTCCGTTGGACGACTGCCGGTCTCATCCTCGGGGCGTTCTGTGTCGCGCGCGGCCGCGCCTTGCCGGGCGTCGCATGGTGGCCGAGCCTCGCGTTGCTCGGTTTTCTGATGAACGTGATGGGGAACGGGCTCGTGGTGTGGGCCGAGCAGTACGTGGCGAGCGGACTGACGGCTGTATTGATCGCCTCGGTGCCGTTCTGGTCCGCCGGCATCGAAGCGCTGCTGCCCCGCGGCGAACGCGCGCGTTTGACCACGGTCGCCGGACTGACGGTCGGCTTCTCGGGGATCGTCGTCCTCGTCTGGCCGGAGTTGACCTCGGGCGGAGTCGCCGGGCGTCAGTTCATCGCCGGCGTCATCGCGCTCCAACTGGCGTGCCTTGGGTGGGCGCTCGGCACCTCTTATTCGAAACGCCACCCGTCGTCGGCCGACCCGTTGGCCGTGTCCACGGTCCAGATGCTGTTTGGCGGCGCCATGCTATTGGCTGCGGCAACTGCCGCCGGTGAGTGGGACCAGTTGCACTTCAGCGCGCGGACTCTTGCCGCGATGGTCTACCTCACGATCGCCGGATCGATGGTGGCCTACACCGCCTACATGTACGCGATTCAGCACTTGCCGATCTCCATCGTTTCACTCTACGCCTACGTCAATCCCCTGATTGCCGTCGTCCTCGGCACGCTGCTGCTCGGCGAGCCATTCTCGCTGCGGATTCTCTTCGCCGGCGCGCTCGTCCTCGCCGGAACCGCCGTGGTCCGGGGAGTACAATCGCCGGGTGTCCCGCCTGCCGCGACTCGCCGCGATCACCGCTGATACCGCTGGCTGGGGCTTCTTTCTCTGCACCGCCAAGGAGCTGCGCGTCGCGCGCAGCGGCTCGGAGCTCCTGATTTTCACCCTGCAGGACAGCTCCGCGCAGATCACGGCGAAGCTGTTCGACGAGGTGACCCGCTTTCAGGGAGAGTTCGAAGCGGGAGAGTTCGTGCGCGCTGAGGGGGCGGCGACGGTCTACAACGGCCAGCTGCAGCTCGTCGTCTCGTCAATCCGCCGCGTCAACCCGGAGCAGGATCGGCTCGAAGGGTTCCGCGAGGAAGACTGCGTCCTGAGCGCCCTGCGTCCGATCGACGAGATGTGGACGGAGCTCACCGATCGCGTCCGGGCGGTCGCGGACAATCACCTTCGCGTGCTGCTGTTCCGGATCCTTGCCGATCACGAGGCGCAGCTCCGCGAGTGGCCGGCCGCGCAGGTCATTCACCACGCCTATCGAGGCGGCTTCCTGGAGCACATCGTCAAGATGGCCGAGGTCGGGGCGTCGGTGGCGAAGGCGTACGGCGCGAACGCCGACCTCGTGCTGGCCGGAGTGATTCTTCACGACATCGGCAAGCTCCAGGAGCTGTGGTACGAAGGCGGCGCGATTGGCTACACGCGGGAGGGGAACCTTGTGGGGCACATCGCGCTCGGGCTCCTGGTCGTGCGCGAAACGGCGTCGGGTGTGTCGGGCTTTCCGCTCGAGCTGCGCACCCAGCTCGAGCATCTCGTGTTGTCCCACCACGGATCTCGCGAGCATGGCTCGCCGGTTGAACCCAAGACGATCGAGGCGTTCATTCTCGCGGCTGTGGACGAGCTCGACGCGCGCGTGAATCAGGTGCGCCGCGCCATTCGCGAGGACGCGGCCGAGGGCGAGTTCACGACCTGGAACCGGCGGCTCGGGAGGGTGCTCTACAAGGGAACGTGAGGAGGTCCTGGGGTCTTGGGTCTTGAGGTGGGGGACTGGGCGGCGCCGGAGGCTTCTACGCCCCGCCGCTGTCCTTCGTCCCGAGCGCAAAGGTCATCGAACCGTTGGCGACGATCCGTTTGCCGACGCGAGCGCGGCCGTCGAGCACACCCATCCGGTTGCGCAGGCGCTTTACACGGGCCTCCACTTCGAGCACGTCGCCCGCGTACACCTGGCCGCGGTACCGAACCCGTTCAATTCCGCGAAAGAAGATCAGCAGGTCCCGGTATTCGGGTTTGGCCAATATCAGGATGGCGCCGACCTGGGCGACGACCTCGGTGAGGATGGTCGGCGGCAGCGCCGGACGGTCACCGCCGAACGTCGTGGACAGGTGCCGCTCGTTGATGGACACGTTCTTGATGCCCACGATTCGCTGGTCGGGCTCGAACTCGGTGATGCGATCCACGAGCAAAAACGGATAGCGATGGGGCAGGATCCGTTCGATGGCGGAATAGTCGAACGGCAGGGTGAGTTCTTCGTGCGGCATCCGGGTAGCCCTCAGTATACTTCCCGCTCTGGAGGCCGCAGATGGCGCAGATAGCGCAGATGGCGCGACTCGCACGCATTCAGGTTCTGACCGCGGCGCTGGTTCTGGGGGTTATCCCTATCGTGGCCGCCCAGACGCGGCCGGTCACCGTCGACGACATACTCGATTTGAAGGGAGTCGCGTCGCCGATGGTCTCGCCGGACGGGACGCGGGTTCTGTACACGGTCCGCAGTTGGGAAGCCCCTTCGGACAAGGAGCCCGATCAGCGCGAGTCGCGGACGCGCATCTGGATGGTCCCCGCCTCCGGCGGCGGCGCCGCCCGCCAGATCACGTTCGGAGCGCGGGGCGATTCGCAGCCGCAGTGGTCACCGGACGGCCGCTACATCAGCTTCGTCTCGGCCCGCGGCAACCGCGCGGGTGAGGACGAGCCCAAGCCGCAGGTTTTCGTAATGCGCGCCGATGGCGGTGAAGCACGCCGCGTCACCGATGCGAAGGAAGGCGTCGCAGCGTACTCGTGGGCGCCCGACAGCCGTCGCCTGGCCTTCATCGCCACCGATCCGCGCTCGAATGAAGAGACCGCGCAGATCAAGAAGAAAGACGACGAGCGCGTGTTCGAAGGCGATTTCCGCTACCGGCACCTGTGGGTTGTGGAGATTGCAGCGGGTGCGACAGCGACGCGTGTCACCGAAGGGCGTGACTTCACGCTCGCGGGAGACTCGCCGTCGTGGTCACCGGACGGTTCGCGACTGGTGTTCAGCGCAAACGTGACCACGATGCTGCGCGATGAGCGGCAGGACGTCTACATCGCCGACATCGCGTCGCGGCAGGTCACAAAGATCAGCACGAACTTCGGGCGCGACAGCCGTCCGCAGTGGTCGCCTGACGGTGCACGCATCGCATGGGTAATGGATCCGAACACGGCGAAGCCGAACGGCGACGGCACGCCCGCGGGTGTCGTGGCCCAGTCGCATCTCGTGATCTACGACGTCGGCGCACGCAGCCTGAAGGACGCGGCATCGCCCGAGTTCGATCTCGAAGCCGGGGCGCCGCAGTGGACTCCGGACAGCAATCGGATCATCTTCTCGACCGGCCAGCGCGCCTACACGACCGTATTCGCCTACGACCTGAAGAGCGGCCGCTACACTGCGCTGACCGACAAGCGGACGCTGCAACTCGGCTCGCAAAGCCGCGATGGGTCGGTGATCGCCGTTACCCAGGACTCGCCCGCGTCGCCGATGGAGGTCTACGTCACCGGAGCGGACTTTCGCACGCTGACCAAGTTGACCGACACCAATCCCCAGTCCGCGCAGTTTGCGCTCGGCGCCACCGAGGTCGTCACCTGGAAGGGTAGCGACGGCATGGCGATCGAAGGCGTCTTGCTGAAGCCGGCCGGTTACGAAGCCGGGCGTCGCTACCCGATGCTGACGGTGGCTCACGGCGGCCCCGCAGGCGCGTTCATCAACAACTACCGGGTCGGCGGGCTCGAGGGCGGCCAGCTCTGGGCCGGCCAGGGCTGGCTCGTGTTCTATCCCAACCCGCGCGGCAGCTCGAACTACGGCGAGAAGTTCCTGCGCGCCAACATCAACGATTGGGGCGGCGGCGACTACCGCGACATCATGACCGGCGTCGACGCGCTCGTCGCCAGGGGCGTCGCCGACGCCGACAAACTCGCGTTGATCGGCTGGAGCTACGGCGGCTACATGACCGCCTGGTCGATCACCCAGACCACCCGGTTCAAGGCCGCGATGGTCGGTGCCGGCCTCACCAATCTCTGGAGCATGTACGGCACCAACGACATCCCCAACGTCCTGATCGGGTACTTCGGCGGCCAGGCCGGTCCGGAGCGGCTGCCGCTCTACATGGAGCGATCGGCGATGACCCGCATCGACAAGGTCGTGACGCCGACGCTGATTCTTCACGGCGGCAGTGACGAGCGCGTGCCGATCGGGCAGGCCCAGGAGCTCTTCCGCGGCCTCAAGGATCGCGGCAAGGCAACCGAGCTGGTGCTCTATCCCCGCGAGGGACACGGCTTCACCGAGTACTATCATCAGAAGGACCGTCTCACCCGGATCCAGGAGTGGATCACCCGCTACACGCTGGGCGAGGCCAAGAAGACCACCAGTCAATGACCTATCGGAGCGATTCGTCGGCGGGGATGCCCGCAATTCGTGACGCCGCGGAGCTCGCGGTTCTCACCGAGCTCGGACGCGAAGTCACCTCGGTGCTGGACCTCGACGAGCTGCTCGAGAAGATTCCGCAGCTCATCTCGCGCCTCACCTCGTTCACCGTGTTCTCGGTGTATCTACTTGACGAGCGGCGGCAGGACCTGCACATCGCCTACGCGGTGGGCTACCCGGAAGAGGTCGTTCGCACGTTCCGGCTCCAGGTCGGGCAGGGCATCGTCGGCTCCGCCGTGGCCGAGCGCCGGCCGATCCTGCTCGACGATGTCGATGCCGATCCGCGCTATTTGAAGACGGTGCCTGGCGTCCGGTCGCAGCTGGCGGTGCCGCTGCGCCACAAGGGCAAGGTCATCGGCGCATTGAACCTGCTGAGCGATCGACGCGCCGCGTTCACCGAACGCGACGAGCTGATCCTGCGTCAGTTCGCCGCCCACGTCGCCCAGGCGATCGTCAACGCCAGGCTGTTCGAGTCGGAACGCGAATACGCGGAGACGCTCGAGACCCTCGCCGAGATCGGCCGCGAAATGAGCGCGATCCTCGACCTCGAGGAGCTGCTGACGCGGCTCGCGCACCTCGTCAAGCGCATCATCAACTACCGCATCTTCGGCATTGCCCTCCTCGACGACGATGGCGAGACGTTGGAGATGAAGCTTGCAATAAAGTACGGCGACAATCCGCGGCTGCTCGAGCCGGTGAAACTGGGCGAGGGACTGGTCGGTTATGCAGCGCTCCACAAGGAGCCGGTACTCGTGGACGACGTGACGCAGGATCCGCGCTACATCAATGCGGTGGAGGACGTCCGGTCGGAGCTGGTGGTCCCGCTGCTGCTGAAGGATCGTTGCCTGGGCGTCTTCGATCTCGAGAGCCCGGAGCTGGGGGCCTTCACGAAGAAGCACGTCGAGCTGCTGACGCTGCTGGCTTCGCAAGCGGCTGTCGCCATCGAGAACGCGCGTCTCTACGAGGAGATTCGGACCAACGAGCTCCGGCTCGAGAAGGAGCTGCGTTTCGCCCAGCGCGTCCAGATGGCCCTGCTCCCGCAGGAGCTGCCCAAGCGGCTGAAGGGCGTGGACGTGGCATGGCACTTCGTCCCGGCCCGCGAGCTTGGGGGAGACATCTACGACTTCCTCTCGCCAGAACCTCACACACTGGTGGTGTCGGTCGGTGACGTGTCCGGGAAGGGCGTGCCGGCCGCGCTCTACAGCGCCTTCGTCGGTGAGCTGGTCCGAGGGCGGACGTTCCGCCGCCGCCTCGAGACGCGGCGCAGCACGCCCGGTGTCGTGCTCAACGCGATGAACCGGATCCTGCACGAGCGCCAGCTGGAGGAGTACTACTGCACCCTTTGCTACGCGATGTTCGATCTTCGCCGGCGCCAGGTGACGTTCGCGAATTCAGGGTTACCGTTTCCGGTGCGCTACAGCGGCGGCAAGGCGGCGCAGCTGCCGATGCCGGGTGTGCCGCTCGGATCGTTTGCCGGCTCGACCTACGACGAGATCACAATCGAGCTGCAGACCGGCGAAGTCTTCGTCTTCTGCTCCGACGGCATCTTCGAAGCGTTCAACCAGGCAGGCGAAGAGTTCGGCGCGGATCGTATCGGCGCAGTCGTCGAGCAGACGCACGACGCTCCAGCGAAGGATATCGTGTCGGCGATTTTTTCCGCCATGCAGTTGTTCCGAGGCGAAGCCGAGCAGACCGACGACCAGACCGTCGTCGTCGTCAAGATCACCGCGTAGGCCGAGATAGCACAGAGTACGCGGATCAAGACGGCACCCGCACCGTCAGTCGATACATCTGCGTCATCTGCGTCATCTGTGTCATCTGCGTCATCTGCGGCTAACGCTGGCAGCGCGGACAGTAGAACGTCGAGCGGCCTGCTTGAATACGCTGCCGGATGGTGCCGCCGCAGCCTCGTCTCGGACACGGCTGGCCGGTGCGGTCGTAGACCCGAAAACGGGATGACCGCGCGTTTCGCGTCTCTGCCTCGATGGCGCGAGTCAGGACCTGCTTGATCGCACGCGCGAGCCGATGCGCCGTCTCCCGCGGCGCGCCGGCCGGAGTTGCAATCGTCCGCGCCTGCCGGAACGGAGAGAGCCGCGCCACGTGCAGCGCCTCGCACGCATAGATGTTGCCGATGCCGGCCGCGACACGCTGGTCGAGCAGCGCCACTTTCAGTGGGATCTTCTTTCCCTGGCACGCACGCGCGAGCGCCACCGCATCGAACTCGTTCGAGAGCGGTTCGCGGCCGAGCTTGCTCAGCACCGGATGCGCCGTCAGCTCCGCCTCGGACAGCAGATCCATCAACCCGAAACGCCTGGGATCGTTGAAGGTAACGACGTCGCCCGAGTGCAGGTGAAAGACGACGTGATCGTGAGGATCGGCCCCGAGCACCTCGCGATCGCCTTCTGCGCGCACGCCTGCTGCGCCCTCGACCCGGAACGATCCCGACATCCCGAGGTGCATGACGAGCGTCTCGCCGGAGGACAACGTCGCCAGCAGGTACTTCGCCCGCCGCAGCAGCGAGACGACGGTCGCGCCCGTGAGGCGGGATTCGAATCCGGCGGGAAACGGCGCGCGGAGGTCGGCGCGGCGCAGCTCCACGCGCGTGATGAGCGCGTTCGAGAAATGGGGTTCGAGCAGCCGGCGGACGGCTTCGACTTCGGGGAGCTCAGGCAAGCAGTCCCTCGCGCGCGAGGTAGAGGTGTCGAGTGGCTTCGGCGTTGCCCTTCACCGCGGCAGGGGCTTCCACCCGCCAGCCCTTTCGCGCAAGTTGCATCGCGGTGGGCGCCCCGGCGCAGCGAGCCCCGAGCACGATGGCGTCGTAGCGGTTGGCGGACACGATTCGGGCCTGCACTGTCGCATCAAACGGGGCCGTTCCGCCAGACAAAGGTGCAGTCGAGCTACGGCGCGCGCCAGCAGAGCCGGGTGTTACTCTCTACAGCTGGATGATGGAGCGAACCGGTGCAGCGATTCTGCCCTCCGACGAGTTGGACGGTCGATCATTCGAGGAGGATCTCCGAGGTTTCCGCTGGGCTGGGGCTGCGACGCTTACCGGCGAGATCGAGGTGTCCGTCGATGACGGCACACCTGCGCGCGTGAACACGTTCACGAACGAGTTCTGGACCGCGAAACAGCGCGCCGCGAACAGCCTGCACGAGGTCTCCTACCGCGCCTGCTTCAAGCCGCAGCTGCCGCGTTTCTTCATCGAGCGGCTGACCAGTCCCGGGGACATCGTCTATGACCCGTTCATGGGCCGCGGTACGACACTGATCGAAGCGGCGTTGCTGGGCCGGCAACCCTACGGGTGCGATGTAAACCCGCTGAGCGCGGTTCTCTGTGAATCGAGGTTGTCCCCGCCGACGATGACCGACGTGCAGCGCGGCCTCGACGCAGTGGACTTTGCGGACGCGGGCGAGATGCCGGAGGACCTGCTGGTTTTCTACCACCCGGCCACCTTGCGTCAGATCTCGGCGCTCCGGAAGCACCTGCTCGATCGGCAGGCCGGCGGCACGTTGACCGACGTGGACCGCTGGATCCGCATGGTGGCAGTGAATCGCCTCACCGGGCACTCCACAGGCTTCTTTTCCGTCTACACGCTGCCCCCCAACCAGGCAGTCTCGGCCCGGGCGCAGGCGAAGATCAACGCGCGGCTCGAGCAGCAACCCGGGGCGAAGGATGTGCCCCGCATCATCCTGTCGAAGAGCCGATCGCTGCTGCGCAGCGTCACTCCCGCGATCCGGCAGCAGCTTGATGGCGTGACCAGGCACGCGCGGGTGCTGACGGGACCGTCCTCGGACACGCCGACGATAGCGAACGACTCGGTCGCGCTGGTCGTCACCTCGCCGCCGTTCCTCGACGTTGTCGACTACAAGGGCGACAACTGGCTGCGGTGCTGGTTCAGCGGCATCGACGCCGCCGCGGTGCCGGTCACGCGTGCGAAACAGATCGACGCGTGGAAGGCGTTCGTGACCAGCACGCTCTCCGAAGTGCGGCGCGTCCTGCGCCCGGGCGGCCACGTCGCCTTCGAAGTGGGCGAGATCAGGGGCGGCGCGGTCCGACTCGAAGAGGTCGTCGTCCCGGCTGGAATCGCCGCGGGCCTCGAGCCTGTGCTGGTCCTGGTCAACGCGCAGGTCTTCACCAAGACCGCAAACTGCTGGGGCGTGACCAACAACAGCAAAGGCACGAACACCAATCGCATCGTCCTGTTCCGCAAGCGCCGTTAGCCGGCCTCCGGCAGCCGGCACGAGGTCCTTCCGATGCTGATTTCAGTTGTGAATCACACCAACGGCAAGCTGACCGACGAGCAGATACAAGCCGGTATCCGCGCGGTCAATCGGCAGATCGCCCACGATTTCAGTCCGCACTGGCACATCGGCGCCGACCTGCGGCTCGAGGGCAGCATCGGAAAACGTCCCGACCGGACCCGCCTTCCCGAGTTGCGGGGCGACGCCATCGTCTATCTCTGGGATAGCGTCAGAAGCGTCGACGACGCCGTCGGCTTCCACGAATCCAATGCCGCCGGCATCCCGTTCGGGGTTGTCTTCACGGAGCTCGTCAAAGAGATGGACGAGCCATGGACGGCGACGCTCTCCCACGAGGCGCTCGAGCTGATTGGCGATCCGGAGGTGAACCTGCTGGTCGCCGGGCCGCACCCCGCCGATCCGGACAAGGAGGTCTTTCACTGGTACGAGATGTGTGACGCCGTCCAGGACGAGATCTACAAGATTGACGGCCAGTGGGTATCCAACTTCGTGCTGCCGTTGTATTTCACAGTGGGTGCCGAGGCGGGCGGCCGTAACGACTTCCTGGGGCGCCGCTACAAGGGACGCGCGCTGCGCTCGTTCGGCATCAACCCGGGCGGATATATCGGCTTCTACAACCCGAAGACCGGCGACGACGAAACGGTGTCGCTGGACGGCGATCGCCGGGCGGCGAAGCGGCTGAAAGTGAAGAGCAAGGCGCAGATCACCCGCCGCTCGATGCGCTACAAACTGGGAATCAAATATCAGGACCGGGTCGCCGAGGTCGCGTCAGCGGCGCTCGCGCGCGGCGCCGTCGAGGGTGCGGCTGCTGTTCGGGTGGTCGAACCAGCCGAAAAGCTGGAGCCGCTCGCGGTCCGGACGCTGGACGTTTCCACCGCGCGGCGGGCGCGGAATGGGTAGCCCATGACCATCAATCGGCGCTCCTTTCTCCAATCGGCTGCAGCGCTCTCGCTCGCTGCGCCGACCCTCAGTGCTCAACCGCCGCGAGTGCGGCTCCGTCTCCTTCGCCACGCGACGCTGATCGTCCAGTACGCTGGCAAGACGCTACTGGTGGATCCGCTGTTCGCCGACGCCGAGACCCAGCCGCCGATCAGCCGCACCGCCAATCAGCGCCGGAACCCGCTGGTTTCCCTGCCGGCCCCCGCATCGTCTTTGATTGCGGGAATCGACGCCGTGCTCGTCACTCACACGCACAGCGATCACTGGGACGGCGCCGCCGCAAAGCAGCTGCCGCCGGCGACCCGTTTGTTCGTACAGCCGGAAGACGCGAAGAAGATTGGCGGACAGGGGTTTTCGAACGTGCGTCCGATCGACATGGCGACCACGTTCGAGGCGATCGGCATCACGCGATGCGGAGGCGAACACGGGCGAGGCGAAGTCGGGAAGCAAATGGCGCCGGTGTCCGGCTTCGTGCTGACCGCGGCTGGGTGGCCGACCGTTTATATCGCCGGCGATACCGTCTGGTGTTCTGAAGTGGCGCGGGTGATCGCGACGCACCAGCCGAGCGTCATCGTGGTGAACAGTGGCGCGGCACAATTCCTGGAAGGCGGGCCGATCACCATGGACGCCCCCGATGTCCTGCAGGTGTGCGGGGCCGCCTCGACCGCGACCATCGTCGCGGTCCACATGGAAGCGATCAATCACTGTCTGCTGACCCGCGCCGGCCTGGCCCAGGCTCTGGCCGGATCGCGCTATCAGCCGCGGGTGAGGATTCCCGCCGACGGCGAGACGCTGGAACTCAGGTGAAGCGTGCCAGGAGTCGGATCGCGATCAGGTCGGGAGTCGGGAATCGGAAAATGGGGTCGGCGCCGGGGGCTCGCCGCGCGGCGGCGTTGGCAAAGCACTTCCTTGGTGGCAATTGCAGCGGTGTCCGCACTCGCGCTGTCGGGCTCCACTGGGGCGAAGACTCAGCCTGGCGCTCCTGTCGAACGCGGCACCCTGCCGTCGCGGTGGACGCCTGAAGATTCCGACTGTGCGCGTGCGCCTCAATTTCTGGTGCACGAGTACAACCCCACGTTCGTGATCATTCGCCAGTCTGGCTGCACGAACTTCGAGAAGCCGTTTCTATATCTGCTCTTCGGATCGAAGCAGGCACTGCTGGTCGACACCGGCGCGACTGGCGCCCGCATCTCGGACGTGGTCGACGAACAACTGCGGCGGCAAGCCGATCGGGAGAAGATCGCTCCGCTGCCGCTGCTCGTCGTGCATTCGCACGGTCACGGCGATCACACCGCCGGTGACGACGAGTTACGCCGGAGACCGGCGACGACGCTGATCGAGGCGCGGCCGGAGGCCGTGAGCACGTTCTTCGGTTTACAGAACTGGCCGCAGAAGCCCGGCGAGTACGACCTTGGCGGCCGCATCATCGACGTCATCCCCATTCCAGGCCACGAACCGGCCTCGATCGCGATCTATGACAGGCGCACCGGGATCCTGTTGACTGGCGATTCCCTGTATCCCGGCCGGCTCTACGTGCGCGACGCGGCGGCGTTTGTCGCCAGCGTCGAACGGCTCGTCCAGTTCACGGCAAACCGGGACATCGTCCATGTTCTGGGCGCGCACATCGAGAGCACGCGGACGCCGTATGTCGACTACCCGCAGGGAACGCGCTTCCAACCCGATGAGCATGTCCTGGAGCTTGGCCGGGCCCATCTGCTGGAGCTGCAGGACGCGCTGCGCTCGATGGGCGCTCCACTTCAGCGAAGACTGCTGCGCGACTTCACCGTGTGGCCGCTCTGAACCCTGTTTGCCTGACTCCTGGCCACCCCTGTCTGTCAGTGGTGTTCGTCGACCGCGACGGCCGCGCTGAGATAGATCGCGCCGAGCGTCAGGAAGATGAACGCCTGCAGCGTGCCGACGACCAGACCGAGGAACTGAATCGGCAGCGGCATCAGGAACGGGATGATGCTCGCGATAATCAGCACGACCAGGTGCTCGCCGAAGATGTTGCCGAACAGGCGCAGGGTCAGTGACAGCACGCGGGACAGGTGGCTGATGATCTCGATGACGAAGATCACCGGCGACATGAGAAGCGGCACGCCGGGCATCACCGCAAAGTGCTTGATGTAGGAGATCGGCCCCTGGGTCTTGATTCCCTGGAAGTGGTAGTAGAGCCAGAGCGTGATCGCGCAGCCAAAGGGCACGTTGAGGTTGCTGGTCGGCGCGCCGAGCCCCGGGATCTGGCCCATCATGTTGCCGATCCAGATGAAGACGAACAACCCGCCGAGCAGCGGCAGGAACTGGCGGCCCTTCGGTCCAATCACGCCCTCGATCTGCGAGGTGAAGAAGCTGACGATGTCCTCGAGGACGATCTGAAGCTTGCCGGGATTCTCGACGCTCAGCTTGGAGCGGATGGCAAGGCCGAGCACCAGGACGATCAGGCAGATCAGCGCGCAGAAGACGATGTGGTCCGGCGCATGGATGCCCAGCGGCGCGAGCAGCGCGTTGATCAGTGCGACCAGCGGTGAGGGATGTTCAAGGGCTTCCACGACCCTCAATTGTACCTGAAGTTCACAAGCGTCACCCAAGTGCGGCGGGTGCGGGGTGCGGCAGGTGCGACGGGAGGTGCGGCCTGTGCGGCGGCGGGTGGGTGAGACACGGTGGCGCGGAGGTGCGTCGGCGCCACCCGTTCCAGGCCTGAAGCCTAAAGCCTGAAGCCTGAATCCTTTACAGCACCTTGAGGCTCTTCTCTTTGAGGTGGAGTCCCACCGACTTTCCGCCGAAGGTCGCGAATTCCTGGACCTCGCCGCGCACCCGGACCCGCGAGCCGCGGCTCGGGGTGCGGTTGCCATTCGAGAGCACCAGAATCTCCGAATTGCCGTCGCTGACCCGGTACATCTTGTACGGCACCAGCGGAACGCCCCAGGCCGTCGTCACCGTGCCGTTCAGGGTGACCGTGCGGTTGGCGTAGCGCCCGGGGTTCGACTGCACCTGCTCGATGGACGGCGATCCCATCGACGCACAGGCTCCCAGCGTCAGGATGAGCGGGAGCGCGACCAGCACCGACACTCGACGATGAAGCTGGGCCATCTCATACCTCCGAGACAGATCAGCCGCGGACGGATCGTGAATGGTACGACCGGAGTGCGTCAATGCCAGCGCCTGCCTGATTAAGGCACCCCGGTGATCCGCCGCGGCTGCCGACCGAATATTCAACGGCCGTGCCACTCATGAAGCGTGCGAGTTTCCGAGGAAATCAGGGGTTCTGGCGCGTGGCGCGACAGAACGAGGCGTCCTGTCGCGTGGACGCCTGTCCACTCAAGCCTAGTAGACCCCGAGATAGCGCTCCATCTCCCATGGCGAGACGTGGCTGATGTAGTCGGCCCACTCTTCGCGCTTGGCTTCGAGGAAGTGCTGGAAGATGTGCTCGCCGAGCGTGTCGCGCACCAGATCATCCTTCTCGAATTCGTCGAGCGCTTCGCTCAGGTTTGCCGGCAGGTCGTCGATGCGGAGGTGCCGCCGCTCGCGGTGGCTCATCTTGTAGATGTTCTTGTTCACCGGTGGCCCAGGATCGATCTGCTGGTCGATCCCCTCGAGGCCGGCACGAAGCATCACGGCAAGGGCCAGATACGGATTGCAGGCCGGGTCGGGCATGCGGCACTCGATTCGGGTGCCCTTTCCACGGGACGCCGGGACGCGCACGAGTGGACTTCGGTTCTTCTCGGACCATGCAATCGCCGTCGGCGCTTCGTAGCCGGGCACCAGCCGCTTGTACGAGTTCACCAGCGGATTGGTGATCGCGCAGTAACCCTTGGCGTGGCGCAGCAGCCCACCGATGTAGTGAAGGCAGGTGCGGCTCAACTGCCACTCCGCACCCTCGTCGAAGAAGGCGTTGCGGTCGCCCTCAAAGAGCGACTGGTGAGTGTGCATGCCGGAGCCGTTCACCCCGAAGATCGGTTTCGGCATGAACGTCGCGTGCAGGTTGTTGCGCAGCGCCACGTTCTTGACGATGAATCGGCAGGTGCTGACGTTGTCGGCGGTGGCGAGCACGTCGTCGTAGTGGAAGTCGATTTCGTGCTGGCCCGGCGCAACTTCGTGATGCGCGGCCTCCACGAGCATGCCCATCTGCTCGAGCGCGAGGACGATCTCCCGGCGGACGTCCTCGCCGAGATCGATCGGCGCAAGGTCGAAGTAGCTGGCGGCGTCGTGGGTATCGGTTGTCGGCCGGCCGTCGCGGCGCAGGAACAGGAAGAACTCGGTCTCCGGGCCCGCCTTCATCGTCAGGCCGCGATCGGCGGCCAGCGCAATCACGCGCTTGAGGGTCGTCCGCGGACAACCCGCGAACGGGGTTCCGTCGGGGTTCGCGATGTCGCAGATGAGCCGGCCGACGCGCGCGCCGCTCGGATCGGTCCACGGAAAGACCTGGAAGGTCGAGAGGTCGGGCCTGAGGTACATGTCCGACTCCTCGATGCGCACGAACCCTTCGATGGACGAACCGTCGAACATCAGGTGCCCGTCGAGCGCCTCCTGGAACTGCCGGTCCGGCACCTCGACATTCTTGATGACGCCCAGGATGTCCGTGAACTGGAGGCGCAGGAACTTGACCCGCTGCGCCTCTGCGCGCTCGAGAATGGACCGCCGCAGGTCCGCGGTGGTGGAACCGGCCTTTGCCATAGCTCTCAGATTCTATCTGCGCATCTGCGCCGTCTGCGCCATCTGCGTCGTCTGCGGCCCCAACCATCCATGGCGCCCCTTCGTCTCAACGCCACAGGGGGTGCAACATGTCAGCGAAGGTGCGCTATTGGTCGTTTGCCGGGTTGCTCGCGGCCGGCGTCGCCGCCGCCGTCTCCGTGGCCGTCGCTCAGGGGCCGGCGCCGCGGCCCAGCGACCCGCCGGAGCGCGGCGCTCGCCGCTCGATGATGATGCTCGACGGACGGGGCAGCCGGCTTGGCGTGATGGTGCAGGACCTCGACGCCGCCGACAAGGCCAGCGGTGTCCGCATCGACTCGGTGGATCCGGGAAGCGCCGCCGAGAAGGCCGGCATCAAGGCCGGCGACATCGTCGTCGAGTATGACGGCGAGCGCGTGCGCAGCACGCGGCAGTTCACGCGACTGGTCCAGGAGACTGCAGACGGACGGCAGGTGCCGATGGCCGTCATGCGCGACGGGAAACGGCAGACGCTCACTGCCACGCCCGAGGCACCCGCGACGACATGGAACATGTCGATCGACAGCGACCGTATCCGCCGCGACGTCGAGAGAAGCCTCGAAGGGCTGAGCGACTTCCGGATGGACATGCCGGCCATGCGCTTCCACTTCGAGAACGACTTCATGCCATCGAGCCGTCGCCGGCTCGGCGTGTCGGTGGACTCGTTGAGCGATCAGCTCGCGCAGTACTTCGGCGCAGGCGACGGCGGCGCGCTCGTCACGTCGGTAGAACCGGACTCGGCGGCTGCCAAAGCGGGGTTGAAGGCCGGCGATGTCATCACGTCGATCAATGGCAGCCGCGTCCACGACGCGGACCAGCTGCGCAGCTCGATCCGCGATGCGAAAGAGAGCGAAGTCAGCATCGACTACCTGCGCGACAAGAAGGCGGGAACGACGAAGGCCACACTCCCGGCGCCGGCGGACCGTTCGCAGGAGCGCCGGCCCGAGGAGCGCCGACCGGTGAGGCCCGCGGCGTACCGGCCGGCGTGATCGAAGTGAGAAGTGAGAGGTGAGAAGTGAGAGGTGCTACTTCTCGCTTCCCACTTTCAGCTCCGGAACCACCTCTTCTTCTTCGACCGCAAATCGACCCGCGAGCTGGGCGGCGATGAGGGTGGCCAGGGCTTCGGACTGAGGCAGATCGGTTCCTTCGGGGACCTCGGCGGCGAGGACACCGCTCGCGCCAGAGGCCGAAAGAATCGGGACCGCCACCGCGCCGGGGAACTGTGCGTCGGCGCTGGCACGTGTCGGGCGGCCGGTCCGGAACGCGGCGGCCGTCAGGTTGTCGTCATCGATGCCGATCGATCCGATCCGCGCAAGCTGGCTCTCATCGTAGCCATGTGCCATGGCCGGGGCGAGGTGCTGACCGTCCGCTGAGGCCAGCCAGACCACCACGCCGCGAGCCTGCAGCACACCAGCCGCGCGGTCCAGCAGCGGACTGAGCTCGCTGAGGTTCGCGACCCGCGCAAGGTCGGTGCAGAGCTCCGCGATCGAGTCGAGGACGCGAGGCGTCAGTTCAGCAGCGGCGACAGGCGCGCCGGGTTGTGGCTCGTCGTGATCACTCACCGCCGGGGCAGACGCGGCGGGCTCGTCACGCGGCGGTTTCTCGTGAGCATTGTGAGTTTCGGCAGGCATGTGGAGCCGCAACTCCTCGCGATCGGGGGCACGGTCCGCTGGATTGCCAGGCGGCAACTCCTTTGGTTCGGATGGAGCGGCCTCGGAGGGCTTCGCACCCGGTATCGGGACCAGGACGATCAACGCAAAGATCCACACCGCCATCAGGGCGCCGGCGAGGAGCGACTGCTCGTTGGCCATGCCGGCCTCTCGCGCCGATTCGACCCGGGACATGGCCTGCCGCGCGTCGGACAAATCGCGCGCAGCCGCGTCGATCTGGTCGCGCGCATCGTCAAAGACGATGTCGCCCGCCACCAGCGGCAGGCTGTTGCGCATGGCGCTGCGGGCCCTCTTCTCGGAGTCAGCGAGGCCGTCGAGGCTGCTGAGTGCCGTGCTCAGCGAGTGATTGGCGGCTGCTGCGGCGGGCTCGAGGTCACGCAGCCGGGAGCCAAGGCTATCGAGCTGCGCCTCGGCTCGCTTGGACCAGAAGTCGATGCCTTGTCCGGGCGCGACGTAGGCGTGCAGGCTGGAACGGAGGTCGGCCAGCGCGTAGACAGCGTCGGCGGCGGCCGCATCGTTCTGCTGCGCTGCCATGCGCATCCGGCCGCGCGCCTGCTCGTTGGTCGTCGCCTTCCAGACCACGCCGGCCGTGACCGCGACGGTCAGCAGCAGGATGAGGATCCGAACGGGGCGGCGCATCATGGCGCGCTCAGGATACCTCCCCCGTCACAGAGAGCGTACGAACGATTTCAATATCGTCAGTCCGACGAGCGCGAGATCTCCTCGGTGACCACTCGCAGCGGAATCGTCGTCGGCTGAGGCGCGCGCTCCATCTGGACGTTGTGCCCCTTCACCGGCGGCAGGTCCTGGAACATGTCGTTCCACTTCATCCGCTCCATAGGGTTGCTCGCCTGGAGCCAGTGCGCCGCCGCCACCGGCCGATTGAAAGTCCGAGCCCCGAGCTCGGCGTAGGCCGGATTCACTCCCAGCGCCTGAGCAATGTCGGCGCGCACCTGCTGCGACGTCGTGTAGGTGTAGGGCAATCCGAGCGCGGCCGCGACGCTGGTCAGAATCTGCCAGTCCTCGACAGCCTCTCCCGGGGGGTTGATCGCCCGGGATGCGGCCTGCACGAACCCCTGATCGTTCGTGTAGGTAGCGTCCTTCTCCACCCACGCGGCGCCGGGCAGGACGACGTCGGCGACCTTGGCGAGCGCGGTGAGGAGCACGCCCTGATAGATGAGGATCGGCAGGCGCCCGCTCTTGCGCGCGTCCACGAGCCACTGCAGATCCCCCATCGAACCGTCGGGACCTGGATCGGCTACGTAGAGCACGCCGACGCGCCCCTGTTCGACGGCCGATCGCAGGCCGGCTATGTCTGCGTCAGCCTGGAGACCGGCGCCGACCGTCAAACCGAGCGCTGCGGCGCCCGACACGTTCGGCGCATCGGTGGCCGGCACGTGGAACTTCGTCCCCGCGGGCTGCTGCTTCTCGCTGCGCTTCCACAACACGTGGACGTGAGAGACGCCATCGTCACCCTTCATGTCGAGTGCGAGGCGCTTCAGCAGATACATCTCTTCGAGCGAGGCGTGGGCGGAGACGAGCATCCGGACCGACGCCGGATCCTTGCGGCCGGCCGTATTCAGCAAGTCGCGAACCTTGAGGAGCGCGTCCTTCCAGGTCACCGCCTGGGCTGCGCCGTCCTTGGCCATCACCAGCGGCCGGCGGAGCCGATGCTCGCCTTCGACCCAGAGGTACTGGAACCGGCCGATGTCGCACATCCAGTAGTCGTTCACGGCTGGGTTGTAGCGCGGCGTGATTCGGATCAGCCGCGATCCGCGGGCCCACTCCGGCTTGGCCTTGAGCCACGCCGTGGTGCTGCAGCCTTTCGAGCAGAGCGTGCAGGTGGTGTCGACGGCATGCGGGTTGTCCCAGGGCCGCGAGCGGAAGCGGTACTGCCTGGTGGTGATGGCCCCGACGGGGCAGACGTCCATCAGGTTGCCGGAGAGGATCGAGTGGATGCCCGCTTCGTTGAAGGTCCCGATCTCGGTGCCGTTACCGCGGTTGATGATGCCGATCTGGGCGTCGCCGTCCACCTCGCGCATGAAGCGCTCGCACCGCGTGCACATGATGCAGCGGTTGCGGTTGAGCATCAGGGTCGGGCCGAAATCGACGTCCGCCTTCACGCCATCGCCGTCGAACGTGCGGCGGGGGAAGTCCATGCGGCTCTCGGTGTTGCCGAACTGGTAGGAGAAGTCCTGGAGCGGGCACTCGCCGCCCTTGTCGCACACCGGGCAATCGAGCGGGTGATTGATAAGCAGGAACTCGAAGACGCCGGCCCGACCGTCGATGGCCTCGGGGTCCTTTGTGTGCACCACCATGCCCTCGGCGACCGGCGTCGAGCACGACGTCTGAAGCTTCGGCATCTTTTCGATCTTGACCAGGCAGACGCGGCAGGACGCGTCGATGCCCAATCCCGGGTGGTAGCAGTAGTAGGGAACCTGAACTCCGGCCTCGATGGCCGCTTGCAGGACGTTGATGCCTTTCGGCACCGACACCTGCTGCCCATCGATGGTCAACGTGACTTTTTCCACGTAGAAATGATACTTCACCTACCGGGGGTGCCCTGGATGCGATCCCTCGGCGAATGGGTGCTGGCGCTCGGTGTGCTCTGGCTGACCGTCTGGGTGAGCTGGCCGCTCCTCACCGGGCTCGCTCCGTCTCCGCCGGGCACGTTCGCGCTGGTCGAATCGCCGCTGCCGGCGCCGCCCGAAGGCGTTCCCGCCGGCGCCGAAAACGTCCCGTTCTTGATGCTCGAATCCGGCGCGGCGGTGAAGCGCGGCATGCCGGAAACCGAGCTCCACGGCTCCGCGCTCGCGGCCTACTCCGCCGGGCCCCCGGTCTCCGAACGAGGCGTGCTCGGCGAACGGACGGTAATGCCGTTCAAGTCCGGGCCCTCGAATTTCTGGGTGGTCGTCGATCGGACCGAGGTCGGCCGCGAACGCGAGGTGACAGCCATCTACGTCAAGTAGACCCAGGTGCGCGGTTCCCGGCGGCGCACGGACGAATACACCAGTCGAGATCGGCTACTTCGCTTTTTCGAACGTGGCGAGCGTGGCGTGGTCCTGGTTCAGCTCCACCGACTTCACTGGACCGTTGACCTGGATGTGTGCGTCGAGGGACGGCTCCGACAACAGGACCACTTCCTCCTGCACCCTGCCGTCGGCGTATTGCACCGTCACCGTGATCGGCAGATCGTAGCCGTCGCCGAACTGTTCCAGCCGTATGGTCACGCTGTCGGCGTTGGTCACGGTCGAGAAGCGGACGCGGGGAATCCCCGAGTCGAACACCCAGCGCTCGAAGAAACGGGACAGGTCGCGACCGCTTTCCGCCTCCATTGCTGCACGGAGGTCGTCGGTGCCCGCCTTCTTGAACCGCCGATCCGCGTAATAGCGGCGGACCCCGGCGAAGAACGCTTCGTCACCGACGAAGCGCCGCAGCATGTGCAGCACCATCGCGCCCTTGTTGTAGACAAGGGCTCGGAAGACGCGCCCCTGGCTCTTGATGTGGCCGAGGCGATATCCGAGGTAGATCGGTCCCTCGGCCGACTGATCGAGGCTCCACCGCCGGAGCTGCTTCAGGACGTCACGGAACGCGTTCTCGCCGCGGCGCTCGCGCGCGAAGAGCGCGGCCATGTACTGCGCGAACCCTTCGCTTAGCCACTGCTCGTGGTAGTTCTTCCAGCCGACGGCCTGCCCGAACCATTGGTGCGCAAGCTCGTGGGCCAGGAAGAACTCGGGGAAGTTGCCGAAGTTCGCCGGATCGTTGCGCCATGTGAACGGGCTTGTCGGCAGCGGGTTGTTGATCACGGCGGCGTATCCTGGTGCGTGCCCGCCCGGCAGGTTCGCCTCGACCATCGCCACGTTCAACGCGTCGTAGGGCACGTCGCCGACGATCGACGCATAAAGCCGGATGATGTCGGCAATCACTGGCACCGCTTCCCGGCCGCGGCCCTCCTGCCGGCGATTCGAGTCCACGGTCAGCGCCACCGTATTGCGGCCGCCCACCGGCGGCACGGCCAACGCTTTCATCTGCGACTTGAGGTCGCCATTCTCCGACTGGATCGTGACCGTGTCGGGCACTGCGATATCCACGACTACCGTCGCGGCGTCCACCCGCTCCATCCGGCTCACCACCATGCTCAGATAACGGAGCGGTTGCGGGGCGGTGAAGGTAAAGAGGGCGCGGCCCTGCTGCCCCTGCGCCTGCATGCCGACCAGCACCGGTGATCCGCTCGCCTGCACGCCGCTGGCGACGACGCAGTAGCCTTCGGGGACGGTGATGCGGAGGATCGCGGTCGCGTAGTCGGTGACCTGGCCCTGCGGATACCACTGCGCCCGATTGCTGAACAGCCAGTAGTCTTCCGGCGGGACCAGCGGCATCTCGCTCGGCTGGTCGTAGCCTCGTGTCGATCCGCTGCTGCCCTGGCTCTGGCCGCCTTGCGCGTCGGCGTCGACACCGATCGAGTCATCGTTGATGGACTGATCGTCGAGACGGCCCTGATAGCTGACGTGCAGGTTCAGCTCGACGCCGCGGCTCACCGGCTGCGGGAGGTTGATCACGAAGGCGTTCTGGTTCGTGACCCGCAGGAACAGGAGGCGCCCGAACTCCTCGCTGACCACCGAGTTGACGGTCAGGGAGTCGGCCAGCTTCAGCGTGAGGGCCCCGAGCGCGAACGAGCGGACCCGCAGCTTGATCCTGGTGCGGCCCTCCATCCACTGCCGGCCCGGCGAGAACGCCGCGTCGATCGAGTAGTCGAGGACGTCGTAATCGACCAGATCGTCCTCGTCGTAGAACTGGCCGCGGCTCGCCAGCTTCGGCTCCGACGCATACAGCGCGATGTTCTTCTTGCGGGCACGCTGGAAGAGAGAGACGTCCTCGGGCTCCGACGAGGACCGCGCGAAGGTGAGTCGATCGAAGCGCTTGGTGCGGACCTCGGCCACGAAATCGCCCGGTTGCGGCAGAAGCGACCACGTGTCGCGGCTCAAGTCGCTCAGGTCCAGACTGAACGAGTTCCTGATGTCCTCGTCGAAGATCTGCTGCGCCCGGCGGAGCGCGCGCGGATCGACGGCCGGCTCGGGCTGGAGCATCGAGTCCGCACCGAGCTGCGAGAAGACGAACGGATTGATGCGGACGAACACCCCGTTGAAGCTCGCGTCGAGCGTTTCCGCGCCGGCGAAGATGCGCACCTGACCACGCTCCTCCTTCGGCTTCGGCGAGAACACCATGTTGCCTTCGCCGAGCAGCACCAGCGCGGTGGCTCCGTCCGCGGTTTCGGCGACGAACACCGGCCCGGTCGGCAGGCGCAATTCCAAGTCCACCGATCGCAGCACCAGGTTGTGAGCCGTGAACTGCTTGCGAGGATCCAGCCCCAGGCGGTGAAGCCCTTCTACGGAGGTCAGCAGGTCGATTGCGGAGATCCGCCAGGGTTGCGGATCCGTCGTTTCGCCGGGCGGCTTGCGGATGTCGAGGTTCCAGGTCGCAATCCGGCCGCGCGCTCCGGTCTCGATGAAAATCTCGACGAGCAACTGGTAGCCATTGCCCGGTAACGTTCCGGCAATCTGCGCGCGGTCGCGTTCCTTGACCACGGCGCGGGTCACGCCCTCGGGCACGCTGGTCTCGAAGAACTCCAGCCCCTGGGCGCGGTCGGCGTTCGCCGAGAGCAGCGCCGACCACTGCTGTTTGTTCATCGTCGAAATCGAGCTTTCGACGGCCTGGAGGAGAGCCTGGATGGACAAGTCCTCGGCGCTCGGCGCAGCCGGCTGCGCGCCCGCCGTGACCGTCGACACCACGAGGGCCAGGGCGATCCACGCTCCCCGCATGTAACGGATTATCTCCTTAAGACGGTGGCTGAATCGAGGCGCGCGCCGCGCTGCCCGGGCAGTACGGCCGCGCGCGCGGTCAGGCAGCGGGGACAGGTGGAGGGACGACGGCCGCCGCGGCGCGCGTCACGACGAGCACGGTGAGATCGTCGGAGAGACGCTGGTCGCGGCGATGACGCTCTACCGCAGAAAAGACCGCCTTTCCCAGCTCAGCGGCAGCAGAGGTGCCGTAGGCGCCGACGTGAAGAGCCAGCGTGCGCTCGAGCCCCGCTTCGTCGAACGGCGTCCCATCGGGGCTCTCTGCTTCGGTGATGCCGTCGCTGTACATCACGAGCGCGTCACCCGGCCCGAGGTGGATGTGTCCCTGTTCGTAGGTCGAGCCCTCGAACAAGCCGAGCGCGACCCCGCCCGTGTTGAGCCGGATGATGGTTCCGTCCGGCTTCCGCAGCAGCGGCGGTGTCTGGCCGGCGTTGACGAACGTCAGTTCGCCGGTGTCCGGACTGAACGACGCCAGGAACAGCGTGATGAAGCGCGACGCCGGGGCGTGACGGCCCACTTGCAGGTTGAGCCTGTGCACCAGAGCCGGCAGCGGCAGGTTCTCGTCCACGAGCGTGCGGAGGATGGCCAGCAGCAGCGCCATCAGCAGGGCGGCGGGGCTCGCCTTTCCGGCGACGTCGCCGAGCGCCAGCAGGACGGTGCCGTCGGGCTGGGGCAGGATGTCGTAGAAGTCGCCGCCGACGGTGTTGGCCGGCTGCGTCAATCCGAACGCCTGGACGCCGGCGCCCGACCAGGTGCCCTCAGGCAGCATCGCGCTCTGGATTTCGCGCGCGACCTCGAGGTCACGCTTGAGCGAGAGGCGATCCGCCACCTCGAGGAGCACGAGGAGGTTGAGCAGCAGGAAGCCGGTCAGCAGCCACAGCGTGCCGTTGGCGAAAAGGGGCCCGGGCACGCCGAAGCGCACCATGAACAAGGCAATCGGCAGGCGAAACGAGACGATGCCGACGCCGTCGAACAGCTTGACCAGACCGATGACGGCCGCGACCAGCGAGATGCCGTACATCGCCCGCCGCGCCGGCGAAAGCCGCATCGTGAAGGCGAGGAAGAACGCCTGGAGGTACTTGACGGCGCGCCGATGCCAGGGGAGCCCTTCGAGCTCGGCGGTGTTCACTCCACGAGCGAAAAAGCGATAAGCCTCGGGCGTCTCGCGCGTGAAGAGCTTGCCGAGATCCTCTGCGTTCAGGTCCTGGGTGTAGGTGTTGAAGAACTCCCGGGCCTTCGAGCCGGCTGGCATACAGAGATACTACGCTCGCGCGGAGGCCGCCGTTCCGGCGGCCCGGCCGCTCGCGCAGCGGGCGCCGCCTTCGCGGCGTAGGCCGGCTTCGCCGGTAGGCAGTCCTTCGGACTGCAGGCGCGGCTGACCGCCGCGTAGGCAAAACACTTGTCTTTTCCTGCGGCGCGCAGCGCCGCCTGACGCGCCGAAAGGCGCGGCCCACGCCGCAACGCGGCGCCTACCGAGCGAAGCGAGGCGTGCGCAGCGCCGCCTGACGCGCCGAAAGGTGCGGCCCACGCCGCAACGCGGCGCCTACCGAGCGAAGCGAGGCGTGCGCAGCGCCGCCTGACGCGCCGAAAGGCTCGGCCCACGCCCAGTGTTTTCCTGCGCGGCGACAGCCGCGCCTGCGGCCGAAGGCCGCCTACGCCGCGCAGCGGCGCCTACCGAGCGCAGGCGGCGTTGGGCGAAGCCGTCGCCGCACACCGGCGAGGCCCGTCAGCGAGGCACCGCGAACAACGCGTCGCCTTCCGGGTAGCTCGACACGAGCCGCGCTCCGTGGGCCTGCAGCCAGACGAGAACGCCGCGGCCGACGTTCGGGTTGCCGAAGGCGGGCGTGTGCACCACCACGTGCGTGGTGCCGGCATCCACCAGGGCGCGCCA
Source organism: Vicinamibacterales bacterium (assembly GCA_035495795.1). GTDB lineage: Bacteria > Acidobacteriota > Vicinamibacteria > Vicinamibacterales > UBA2999 > VFZN01. The sequence continues at coordinate 1,158 of DATJFF010000013.1, read as the reverse complement.
CGCGCCGTCAGGGTCCACGTCGAGGCGGCGCAACTGCGCCACGCGCCGCATGTAGCCCGGCGGAAACGCGCCGCTGTAGCCGTTGACCACCGGCTTGCCGTGCACGCCGGCATAGTAGACCGCGCGGATCTCCCATGCCGGATCGCCGAACGGAAACTCTGCGACGACGGTGCCGGTTGGCATCGCGCGCAGTTCACGGTAGACGCTCGGCGCTTCCGAGGCCGGGTAGATCCGCGCCGGCGGTGTCGCTTCGCTGGTGCCCCACGTGTGGTTCATCGCCAGCGGCATCGCGGCGCCGTCGGCCACCACCAGCACGCCGACCGCGACGAGCGCGGCGGTTCCCCACGCTCGCCGGCCGAGCCACGCCGCGCCGTAAGCGGCGGTGACGGCCAGGAACATGCCGGCGACCATGGCGAAGCGCGCTGGCACGCGCACGCCGGTGAAACCGGGCACATAGCTGTAGAGCAGTCCGTAGAGCCCAAAACCCGAGACCCTCGAATCACCGGCCGACGGTGCCGGGCCAAGCGACAGCCACACGGCCAGCAGCAACAGACCGGCCATCCCCGTCGCCGGGTTCGCGAGCCACCGTCTCGTGGCGTGACGCCAGCGTGGCGACAGAACCAGGAGAACTCCGAGCGCCATCAGGGTCTGGATCAGCAGGCGGAGCGGCGTCGAAGCGCGGATCGTGATCGCGGCCAGACGGATGTTGAAGCCGCCGCCGATCATCGTGCTCAGCCACGCGCTGCCCTGCACCAGCAGCAACAGCTCGAAGAGGAGCACAACCCACCGGCGCCAGCCGGTAGTGGCAGGCGCCTGCCGCGCCGAAGCGCGAGCCTCGAGAACCGCGACCGTCGCGGCAACGAGCGTCAACAGCACCGCGGCGGTGCCCAGGAACGTTTCGCCTTCGCCGTGCGGATACAGCCGCAGCACGCTGCCCCACAGGTGAATTGCCTCAGCGGCGGTCGCGTACGACCACACGTTCGCGGAGAACGCGAGCACCTCACCATACGGGCGCTCGAACGCGTAGAGCCGCTGCACCTCGAGGTAGGGCAGCAGGAATGGCAGCGTCGCGACGAGCGTCGCGACCGCTGCGGTGGCCAGGCCGATCCATGCTCCGCGATCCGCGATCCGTCCCGCGCGCCACATTTCGAGAATCGC